>NZ_JADRGN010000100.1:0-447 GCF_018206105.1 Porphyromonas levii | reverse complement strand
TGAACTGCGTCTGGCTGCCGTCCACCGTGATGCGTCCCATGACGGGAACCGTCCCGTCCTTTTTCACTACCTGACGCTTGAGGTAGTAGATTACTGAAAATGTACTCTTCATCGTTCTTAATTTTTGGATTTCAAAATTAGTTGGTGAAGAGTCCGGTGTCGGTACGCAAAACGGGGAGGAACGGCGCAATCTTTTTTCCGTAACCGTATTTGTTACGTGAGTTGTGGGTAACTCACTATAACATAGTGTCTTGTTTCGCCATTCGTACCCGTTTGTCGCATTTTCGGACATGGTTACGAACAAGTAACGTTGCGGCGTCAAGATTTGGCTTCGGCAAGGATTGTAATGGCTTCACGAATTATCGCCACTTTAACTAAAACCCTTGTAACTCAATTCTATCACTATATCTTTCCGCATTTCACTTTTTTGTAGTAACTTTGCAACGA
>NZ_JADRGN010000099.1:0-467 GCF_018206105.1 Porphyromonas levii | reverse complement strand
ACAGCTGTGATACAGGGCAATATGACGCTCGGTATGATGCTGGCGGTGCAGTACATTATCGGTCAGCTCAATAGTCCTGTGGAGCAACTCATACAATTCATCTACTCGTGGCAGGATGTGAGCATCAGCCTAGACCGTATGAATGAAATTCATACCGAAGAGAATGAGGAGAATAGTGACCGCCATGTCACCAGCTTTGCACTAGATAACTTAGACATCAAGGTGGAGAACCTCTCATTTAAGTACGACATCTATAGCCCAACTCCTATCCTAGACCATCTCAATCTTACTATCCCCAATGGCAAGGTAACGGCTATAGTGGGTGCCAGTGGAAGCGGAAAGACCACTTTGATTAAGCTACTGCTTGGGTATTATTCGCCGTTAGAGGGCAGTATAAAGGTGTCAGGAAGAGACCTCGAGGAGTACAATCTTAGCTGGTGGCGGAGCCACTGCGGAGCCGTGATGCA
>NZ_JADRGN010000098.1:0-491 GCF_018206105.1 Porphyromonas levii | reverse complement strand
CTGATTGAGCTCCTCTTCTTTTTGACTAAGCTCTCCGTCCTTCTGATTAAGAAGATCCTCCAGCTCCTCGACCCTGCGATTTTGCATGTCGAGGAGTGTTAATAGCCGTTGAACTTCGGCATTAGTTTGAGGTATCTTCTTGCTCTCTTTCATAGTATAAAGATACCAAAAATATGCAAGACTGCCTAGTGTTTATGCGACTTTTTCGCCTTTGTTAAATCTTTTTCTTCTCCTTACACTAGGGGCAATTCCTTCTATCAGTAATACCATTTCATCCCAACGAATTCGCCTAAACCCAACAGCATTTTTGACAAACACCTTATGGCTTATCCGACCACATTCCAGGCGTTTATGGTAAATCACATACCCGCCCCGTTCCCAGTGGAGCAATTTCATCGTAGTCCTCGACCTATTGATAAACACAAACACATCCCCCTCTAAAGGATTGCGACCATCTCTAAGAATGATCCCCTCCAAACCTCCAAACCCTT
>NZ_JADRGN010000097.1:0-493 GCF_018206105.1 Porphyromonas levii | reverse complement strand
TTAGTTTTTTGCTGGAAGATTTGCGCTCAATTTGCTCCCTTTTGCCCCCAAATGTAGCCTTTTTTGCCATCTTTCACCCCTCATTTTACCAAAAATCGCCACAAATCTACCCTCCAAAACCGATACTCTCCAAAAGGAAAAGAGGTGTAAAGGGCTTGTTTACAAGCCTTTACACCTCTCGTGATTGGGATGGGATTCGAACCCATGACCGATAGCTTAGAAGGCTATTGCTCTATCCAGCTGAGCTACCCAACCAATCCATAATTCAAAACTCTCTTTGTCGGGATGACTGGATTCGAACCAGCGACCCCACGCCCCCCAGACGTGTACTCTAAACCGGACTGAGCTACATCCCGAGCTTTTTGTGTATGCAAAGATACTATAAATATCCATACGAACCACATCAAATCTCCTCCAAGTAAAATAAAATTGGAGAAAGGTTTGCTTTCTTCAAAAATATTGGTATCTTTGCACACGGTTAGGGAGATAACTA
>NZ_JADRGN010000096.1:0-629 GCF_018206105.1 Porphyromonas levii | reverse complement strand
CTTACCGGTTTCGGTTTTTCCTGTAGCACATTCTTATTGCTACAGCTTTAATTCATATACCCTTGGCATCAGATGCTGCTTCTTTTCGGAGGCGGTATCTGATTTTTTTGTTTGGTGAGTAATATGTAGTGCTTGTACTGAGGGTTACTTCAGGCTCTCAGCACTAGAGAATGTATATAAGATTGAATAATTAGTTATGAAGTTCGGAAAATCCATTTGTCGTTTCTCGTTCATGCTTCTCATTGCTGTATTGTTTTCCATTGGCAATGCGGATGCACAGAAGGTTGCAGTCAAGACTAACTTGTTGTATGCAGCTACGACCTCTCCCAATGCTGCCATTGAGATGAGGATGAGCGATAAGACCACCCTTGAGCTGGGTGGTGGTATGAGCTTGTGGAAGTTTGGAGAGAAGTCTACATTAAAACATTGGTTGGTTCAGCCAGAGGTGCGTTACTGGTTTTGTGATGTGTTCAATGGTCACTTTGTGGGGCTTCATGCACATGGTGGTCAGTACAATATCGGAGGTCTTGATATCCCAGTTGGTAGGCTGTCTGAATTGAAAGACCACCGTTACCAAGGCTATTTTTATGGTGCAGGTGTGAGCTATGGTTATCAGTGGATATTGGGTC
>NZ_JADRGN010000095.1:0-644 GCF_018206105.1 Porphyromonas levii | reverse complement strand
CTCCACAAATACTAGCTCTGCCTCAGACATATAGCTCTCAAAAGGCATACGCTGACTATAGGTAATGGACTGCTTACTCCCATTTTTGCGCATAAAGTCCATCTTGGGATCCACCTGCCACTCGCGAGCAATGCCACTATCTGCCATACGATCTAGCACGATACTACGGGTGCGACCTGCCACTTGTACTGGAGGGAACATTTTGACCACCTCTCTAGCTCCCGGCATGCGTAGGGCTGGGGATAGCAGAAGCACATCATTGGAACGCATCTTAAGGTCGTCCAGACAAATATTCATATTCAGGGTGACATACTCGCCATTACGAGCCACATGTACATCCTCTACCTTTATCTGATTCATATACCCTCCCTGAGCCAGCAGCAACTGTGGCACAAACATCAGGAGAAACAATAGCGATGTTACGGTTTTATTCATCTCACTATGTATATCTATATATTATGTATTCTGTAATTAGATAAGTTAAACGTCTTAGAAAACGTAGATCAAAGAGAGGGTACCACGAGTCAAGCCCCAATAGTTATAGGCACCCTCACTTTGCTTTGTGCCACAATGAGCACATGGGAACTTCTCATACATCACACGTGCATAACCAGCACCCAAAGATGCCTCCATATTCCAATGGC
>NZ_JADRGN010000094.1:0-711 GCF_018206105.1 Porphyromonas levii | reverse complement strand
TGCACTTCCCAACGGGAAAAATATTTGGGTAGGGGAGATAGAGTCGGCTTTTGCTAAGAATGGACGACCAGAGGGGAAACGTTCTAAGGAGTATATTTATAAGAATTATCCAGAGACCGGAGATGTGACTGTGACAGATGCTGTGGCTATGCAATGGTATGTCTATAATGATGTTTTACACCCACAGGTGTGGGAGATTCGGGACTCACTTCGGATAATACATGGCTATGAGTGTCATCTTGCAACAGCTGATTTTAGGGGTCGTCGGTGGTACGCATGGTTCACCCCTGAGATCCCAATAGACAATGGACCTTGGAAGTTAGGTGGACTACCTGGGTTTATCTTAGAAGCATACGATCAAAATAAACATTATTACTACACTTTACTTGGCTTTGAGGAAAAAGAAATGAATATGTATTATGCTTTGCCTATCGACCTCTTTGACAAGACGGTTGGAGCTATAGAAAAGACTGATAGAATAAAACTATTACGATCAAAGGCCACAGAAGGCCTCAAAGTTTCTATGCAATTGAGATCTATGGGAATACAAGTAAATGAAAGTCAGCCTAAACCTTACGACTTAAAAGAGAGGGATTATAGATAATGATATGAGTAGGACCATTATTGGTTTGGGCAGTATTGTCGCTGCTAGACTTAGTGGTCTATCTGTGAAGTAGTTTTCGATAGTAACAAACTTTACAGATAATTATA
>NZ_JADRGN010000093.1:0-729 GCF_018206105.1 Porphyromonas levii | reverse complement strand
CATGTTTACAAGACAATTGTAGTGGATCTAATCTCAGGAAGAATCCTTCATGTTGGCGACGGAAAGGGGGCGGATGCCCTCACAAAGTTCTGGAAAAGGGCAAGGAAGAAGAACGTTCAGATAAAGTATGTAGCGACAGATATGTCATCAGCTTTTTCAAAATCAGTACGTGAGAACACCCCCGATGCCATACATGTATTTGACCACTTTCATGTCATTAAACTAATGAATGACACCCTTGATAAAGTGCGAAGAGAGTTAGTGGCAAAAGAGGAGGACGAGGGCAAGAAAAAACTAATCAAGGGGACAAGATACCTCCTACTTGCTAACAGGGAAAAGATGATTGATGAGAAAGGAAGAACGAAGCTCCAAGAAGCACTTGCAATCAACGAACCTCTCTCTCAAGCCTACTACCTCAAGGAAGACTTCAGAGAAATATATAATCAACCAACCATTAATGAGGCAGAGGAAAAATTAAACAATTGGGTGTCAATGGCATTAGAAACAGCTTCAAAACCTCTAATGTCATTAGCGAACACAATCAATGCAGCTAAAAAGGAAATACTCGCATGGTATTATGGACGGCTATCAACCGCCAAAGTGGAGGGAATAAACAATAAGATTAAAGTGATGAAGAGAAATGCTTACGGATATAGAGATGATGAATATTTCAAACTAAGGCTTTTTGCTCTACATGACTGCCGTATCACACGAAATGTCGGATGAACC
>NZ_JADRGN010000092.1:0-783 GCF_018206105.1 Porphyromonas levii | reverse complement strand
TTCAAAACAAATCTATATTGATTTACAGTGCATTGCAATTACATGGTACAAATATGACTTCTTAAATCGATTACAAACAATCGGTTATATTGTCTTTATTGCCCTGCTTTTTCAAGTTCTATTCGAGCTTTAAGTTCTTCTTGGTATGTGGTCATAAACTTGTTTAAGTCCATAAAAGCATACCCAACTAAGCGATAGAACAGATTCTTGTATTCTATCTTTTCTGTTGCAGTGAATAGAGTTTTACCACCTTCCATCGGTTCGAATGTTGCCTGCCATTCTCCTGTGAACATTTTACTATCCATCTCAAAACAGTAGAAAGAGTGTGGTCTCTTCTCAAGTGTCTTGAATCGGATAGTTACATCATTGGTAGTCTCTTCCCATTCTTCAATATCCCCTTGGGTACGGATGATCTCCAAATCATCCAAAGAACTTCTGTAATGCCATTCTTGATTGTTGGTCACGATGTCAAAAACGACATCAATAGGGGCATTCAAAATACACTGCTTTGTCTCCGTTCTGGTTCTCGGAAGGAGTGCTCCTATGAGCACGACAACCAATACAAGCAATAAAAGACCGCTCAATATTATGTACAACACATTCTTCACGTTCTATTTGATTATTATCCACTTTCCAGCCTTTGTAGAGCCTTCGTGCTTGATATATAGTACTCCCCATTTTTAGACAACGGGATGTATTTTTTCTTTCACTGTCACAAACGTACACATTTTCTTTCTTTTTACATCGTTATTGGTTATTGTTATGCAGCTACTACTATTCCAT
>NZ_JADRGN010000091.1:0-935 GCF_018206105.1 Porphyromonas levii | reverse complement strand
TCACAGCACAGTAAAAAAAACGAAAGCAGAGCCACTCCGAAGAGTTGCTCTGCTTATTATGATCACCAATAAGTGCAATACTTAAGCGTCTACCTCAATAGCTATCTGACCGCGGTAATAGCCACACTCAGGGCATACGGTATGATAAACATGGTAAGCACCACAGTTAGGACACTTAGCTAGTGTTGGAGCAGTAGCTACGTCATGAGTTCTACGCTTCCTGGTCTTAGACTTCGACTGACGTCGTTTTGGATGTGCCATAATCGATATTTATATTACTAATTATTATTCTTACTACTCAATTCACGCTTTAGCTCAGCCCATCGAGGATCCTCCTCCTCATTACGAGGCTCTTCTGGAGTCAGGTATTTCACCATCTCAGGGTCACAATCCTCTATCTCATGCATTCTCTGGATTGGCAAGTGCAGTGCCAGGAGCTCATAGGCAATCCAAGAGAAGTCATAAATAGGATTTTGTGCATCAAGCGTAATCACTTCATCATCAACATCATTAAGAGAGTCACCAATAACGATATCCACTAACTCCACCGCATCTATATCAATAGACAAAGGTTGCAAACACCTATCACACTCTACAGACACTTCTCCAACATAATCAAACGACAATTGGAAACGATTAGTATCAAGAGGAGATACAGTTAGAATCAAACTCACATCTCCACCAAGAATCTCTCCGCCCTCATTTCGAGCAAAGAAATCATCCCCAAGAAGTAGCTCAATGCTTTCTGCCTCCTTAGGGAAGTGAGTGAAGTCAAGAGTAAAATCGTTACTTAGTCTCATAAAAATGAGCATAGGAAGTACCTACACCAAAACGTTGCAAAGATACACAAAAAAGAAGAGATATAAAAGCATTCTTCAGTGAAATCTGAGAATGACTGTAGTCATGGCATAGATACGATATAGGTTTACAAAAAT
>NZ_JADRGN010000010.1:0-62622 GCF_018206105.1 Porphyromonas levii | reverse complement strand
CTAACTGCTTATTTTATAAACATCTGATATTCATGTATTTTTGCCCAATTACAAACTTTTAAGAAACAAAACAGAAACAAAAGTGACGAGAAACACGATTTTGTTCCTTTGCCTGTTTCCCTTGCTTTCTTTCCTGTCAGATACCTTCATTTTTGTGTTTGGATGAAAAAACGATAGTTCGTTTTGTGGGCTTGATATGTTTCTTGCGGACTACCTGACTCGGTGTTTCTTTTCCCTATGATCAATCTGGTTGTCGAAATCCAAGTGTGAAATTGGCGATAGCCTTATCACTGGTACGAAGATTTTTTGCAGTCAAAGGAAGAAAGACTTCCTGCACCTCTTCTACGGTTCTTTGCTTCTGTTCCTGACGTAAGCGATCCTTACGGTTTTCGAGTTTTAGACGGACATATATACAGTTTACTTTAGGTTAGCATATATATAAGAGCTAACCAAGGTAAACTAAAGTGTTTTCCGACCTCTTGTTTCACCTCTTTTTCGATATGGTAAGCAGACGTTATTTCTGCCTACCTATATATAGTTTACTTTAGGTTAGCATATATATAAGAGCTAACCAGGGTAAACTAAAGTGTTTTTGCCCTGTCGATACTGCACTTCGTGAACTCTTTTCTCCTTTGACTGCAAAAACCTCTTATAGCCTTATCTCCACTTGTAGCGTACAGTTACACTGCTGTACCATGCTGTCTGCCATGTACCACCCCATCGGGCTCTGATAAGAATTGTGTTGCAAAGGTACCTGTCATGGCGTTCATCCTGCAAGGTCGGTGCCTGTGGTTTGTCCGTGAAATCTCCACGCTCTGATTGCGTCAGAGGTAGTATTTGACGGCAAAACCTTGCATTGATGAGCCATAACACCTTTTGGGGCAACATAATTCTTTAATCAATCCCGATGGTAGTTGGTTCTACATAAGGGAAGAAAATAAAAATTTTATCTTATGGCTAACATTTGCGACACTCAGTACAAGGTGACAGGCTCACGCAAAGCCGTGGCAGACCTTTGGAACACACTCCAAGAGTTGGAGGTGAACAGTAAGAATGTGTATCTGTATCTCTTGGCAGAACACTATGGCATTGACTACGAGAAGAAAGGTATCTCGGTGAGAGGACACATCTATTGGGCAGAGTATGAGGAGAACGTGGAAGACGATTATGCCCTCTTGTCCTTTGACACCGAAAGTGCTTGGTCTTCATGCGACTTGTTCTTTGAGGAGGTGAACAAGGCACTTGGCGACGAACTTTCAATCACTTGGCGAGAGGTTGAGCCAGGTTGCGACATCTTCTATACGCACGATGAGAACGACTTTTTTCCCGAAGAGTGTTACGTCACTGCATACGGAGAACTCTTTGAGGATTGTGAGGGTGCTTACTCCACCTTTGGCGATGCCATCAAGTTGTGGTGTGAAAAGACAGGTATCTCACAGGACGGAAGAAACGAACAGAAGATGATTGACTTCATCAATGAATACGAGTATGAGGCAGAGGACACGAACTTCTGCATCAATCCAATCACATTCGGCTAACAAGGAGGAACGGATATGGCAACGATAGACATGGAGCAGTTGGACGGCGTTGTAGGGTGTTTCTGCACCTTGCTTTATCCCCGAAGAGGTCAGACAGAGGGAACGATTGTCGAGGACTTGGGTTGTGAGGTCATTGTCCAGCTCATCAACGGCAAGGAGGTGACAGAGTACAAGGATGACGTTGTCATCTGTGAATAATCAAGAGAAAGAGTCTGTTGGCTATGTGGCTTGCAGACTCTTTCTTCCTTTGACTGCAAAAACTCTTTTAGGACAATCCTCCAATGAGGTTATGGCTGTTGTAACTGAAATACCTTGGGAGCAAGTTGTGCGGTTTGCTCACTTGCTCCAGTCCTGTTATAGAAGCGATGCTTCGACACCTGTTTAGCGACACGTCCCCAAAGTCCCTTCGCCATTTTAAGCAACCCGTCACCTTGTTATAGGAATGGTCATTTCGCCTTTTGGTTTTACTCGTCTGTCTTTTGCGACTCTTCCTTGTCGGACACAGAACTTGGCTTTGGCATGATGACAGTGCTATCGGCAATCCTCTGATGTCTGTCCTCTTTTGGCTTGATGCCTCTATTGGTAAGCTGACCCTTTGGCTTGTCGTTCGTTGTGCATCATTGTTCATGCTCCTCCATCTTCTGCTGATACAGCTGTAAGGTCGGATTTCCCACTTCGTTTCTCCAGGCATACCGCCATAGCAGTGCCTCTGTCAGTTGCATACGGATTGCCTCCTTGCTTACAACCTTTGTTCCATTGTTTGGCTCCGTCTTTTTCTGAATTGAGTTATTTGAAAGCCACTTATTTTTACCATGCAAAGGTAGCGTGATGCTGCGAAGGACTTCCTCCTTCTTGTGTGGCCGCTATAGCTATGACCAATAAAATAGTGCGTAATCTTCCTTTTTCTCCCTTACCGCCAACGACAAAAAGAGTATTGCGAACGATTTTCATGGTGCTTCCCACATGGTGCCACATCCCTGCTTTTGAATGCATGTAAAAATTAAGTTTCACTTTTAAATTCAATTCAAAATGAAAAAGATCGAGAACAACTTCACAGTTTCAGGTTTCGTAGGTAAGGATGCAGAAATCCGTCAGTTCGCAAACGCCAGCGTAGCACGCTTCTCATTGGCAGTAGGCCGTCAGGAGAAGAACGGCGAGGAAACCAACCGCATATCGGCTTTCATGAATATGGAGGCATGGCGCAAGAATGAGCACACCGAATCATTCGACAAGCTCACAAAAGGCACATTGCTCACCGTTGAAGGTTTCTTCAAGCCAGAGGAATGGACAGACAAGGATGGCGTGAAGCACTCCAGAATCATCATGGTTGCAACCAAGTTCTACGAGTGTCCCGACAAGGAGGAGACTCCTGCGGAAGAGCCGGCCAAACCAGCAACCAAGAAAGGCAAGAAATAGCCTTTCCTCTCCATAACAAGGCGACCTTCGGGTCGCTTTTGTTTTGCTCTGGGATATCAATATGCTGTTATAGCGTTTATCTCTTCTCAGATAACAACCATGTTCATTTATAGGCCATAACGGGGAAGCCGTCTTCCTTTATTCTAACCACTTCGTCCCTCACCATTTGCGAAGCGTCACCAAGATGGTTGGCATGCAGACATTCCCGGCTGATGGCAACAAGGTTGCTATTAGCCAAGAAAGACAGTATGCCAAGGTCTGAATGCGAGAGGACTGCCATCTATGCCACAAGATGCCGAAGTCGGGACTTCTGATAATTGTGTCCTTTACTGGCTATCCACTCGCCTTGATATTCAGACCGTCAATCTTGCGACAGCTTCACTACCCACCCACACCTGCTTTACTATTCTTCTTCTCTTTGACTGCAAAATATCTTCTGTTATAAGCGGTGGTTCCGTCCACATGCGTTGTACCGCTTCGCCCCACACCTTCAGAACGGCATTACTGTACGGACACCGCACGAATACCCATGTGACAGGCAGCCTACAATGGCACTATCAGAAACTGGCACTTCTGATAACTGCCTTTATTGCTGTCTGGCTGTCCCATTGTCGGGCTTCGGCAATGACCGTGTAATGCCATTCTGCCCACCCATACCACTTTTACCACTAATCAACTGTTTTACAATATTTCTTCTGCTATACAAGAGCCAGTTCTTGTCCTCTCAGGCATATTGAATGTGGCAGACAGGTCTGCTACGTCCAATCTGCCTCAGTGTCCTGCGGCAAAGACAAGGCACATTTGTCATGCTGACAAGAGTGCCCGATTTGTCCGTTACGCAACTGTCTCTTCTTACCTGATATACGTTACTATCTACCTCTAAATTATACTGCTTTGCCCCACGCCTTTGCGAAGTGTTACATGGTCTGTCGTCATACAGACATCCTTGGCTGATGGCAACACGTTGCTATTAGCCAAAGCTGACAGTATGCCGAAGTACCGACGCGAGAGAATTGTCTGTCCGTGATACAAGCTATCAAGGCTGAAGCTTTGATGACTTGCATCCCGGTCAGCCAACACACTCGCTTTATGTCGGTACAGCAGACCTGCAAACACTTCACTGCCCACCCTGTTCCTGTTTCACCCATTCTTCTTACCTCTTTATATATTATACATCATTCCTCTTGCAGACAATATCAATGATCTTCTTCCAATCAGCGCAGTGGTAGGCATATTTCCTGCAAAGTTAGCCGCCTCTGAGACAATCGTCAAATTCTGCTTGAGGTCTTGTGACTGTGAACAATCTTCCTTTTCCTCGGAAAAGAGTATTCTTCACACATAATTTGTCTTTATGTCTTTTTTGCGGCTTGTGGAAGCAGAAAATATCCCTCCACAGGCTGAAAGGCCTCGAAAGGAGGGAAAAAAGAAACGGTTAAGCGAACGCAGAGGGAATTTATTCACTATGCTGAGCGTAAGTTTCTTCAACGTTGTTAAAAACAAGTCCAGCGACATGGGCGACAAACTTATTTGTATCATAAAAAAATTGAAAGGCAATGAAGATTATCATCCTGCATGATGCTGACGCACGCATCGAGTATCTTGACGTAGCCGACCATCTTATCGGCTCAGACATCGAGGAGTTTCTTACCAGACAGGGCTTCTCAGTGAACAACATCACATGGCTTGTCACATCGGCAGACCATATCCCAGTGGTTTACCACAAGTACGACATCGACCGCAAAACCGGCGAGGCGACTCACACCCAACGAGAGGCAGAACTGCAAGACCTCACTATCCATGGACAACTCCAGGCATTGAAGCACCGGGAACAGGACGAACTGAAAGTAGCTCTTCGCAAGTACGGCACGGAAGTGGACGGAGGCTTTGAGGTGCATTTCGAGGGAGAACAGCCCATCGTGGCAGGTTATCTCTTTGACGAGCCTCGTGACATCGTCATAGATGCAGCTCGTTTGGATGCTGACGGCAACTTGTCGCTTCTCGGAGAGGACAAGGAAGTGAGGGATGGACAATACGACATAGAGCCAAACGACATATTTGGCGGTCAGTTGGACTATGTCACGTCGAGTATAGGCGCATGGATGAAGGAGGAGTATGTATGACCCAGTGCATCGTATATGACGAGACTACCAAGGAGAGCGAGACCTTTTGCTCATTGACCGCTGCCAAGAAGTGGATGCGAGAGCGCATCAAACAGAAGCATGAGGTAAGTGGACAAAAGTACAGGGTCTATGCCGACGGAGAGTTTGTTAATTGTGGCTCTATCAGTCTCACAGGCTGCAACAAGTCTTTTGTCGCCAATACAAGGCAGACTAAGAAAGGATATTAAAATAACAAGGTAACGGCAAGCCCCACCAACTTGCCACTATAACATTTTCACATTATGATTTACACTCACACTATCGGACGCATCGGAGCAAAGGATTGCCGCGTCATCACAGGAACACACGGAACATTCATGGCTGTTGACATCGCAGTGGACGACTACAGCAAGGGCAAGCAAATCACCACTTGGGTAAGGGTGAAGAGCAGCAAAGAGAACCATATCCGCTTGGCTGAATACCTCACCAAGGGTCGTATGGTGCTTGTGGAGGGTACGTTGACCTCTTCCATTTGGACAGACCGCAACGGAGAGAACCACATACAGCATAGCATCATAGCTGACTCCATCGCCTTTGTCAATGCAGGGAAGAAGGATGCAACCGACACACCTGCAACAAAGGCACGCAAGGCAGCCAAGGCAGAGGGCGAGGCTCCCGTACCGCCAGCAGATGCACCGCAGGACAAGGGCGATGACCTGCCCTTCTGAAGGTTGTATAGACTAAGAGTAGTACGTACTAATCGTAGTAAATCCTATTTTGCTATGGTTAGTATGTACTATCAGTAGCAGAATAGTAAAGTAGTATTTACTAATAGTAGTATCACGTTATGACACAGATAATTGCAGTATTAAATCACAAAGGCGGCGTGGGGAAAAGCACGACCGCAGTAAGCCTTGCAGCAGCCCTGCAACTGAGTAAGAAGCACGTCTTGGCTATCGACATGGATGGACAAGCCAACCTCACGGAAGCTTTTGGATTGTCCATCGAGGAAGAGCAGACAGTCTATGGTGCAATGTGCGGACAATACCATTTGCCGTTGGTCAAGTTGGCTAACGGTATTACGGTTGTTCCTTCTTGCCTTGACCTTTCAGCGGCAGAGTCAGAGCTTATCAGCGAGCCGGGACGGGAACTTATCTTGAAGGGACTTATCACCAAAGCCATAGCCAAAGAGCATTTCGATTACGTCATCATCGACTGCCCACCATCCTTGGGTTTGCTGACTTTGAATGCCCTCACCGCAGCAGACTACATCATCATCCCTGTTCAAGCGCAATACCTTGCCATGAGGGGTATGGCAAAACTGATGGACATCATTCGCATAGTTCAGGAGCGGCTTAATCCCAACCTCAAAGTAGGCGGCATCGTCATCACGCAGTTCGACCGCCGCAAGACGTTGAACCGCAGCGTGAGGGAAATCGTCAATGACAGTTTTCACGAGAAAGTCTTCAAGACCGTCATCCGTGATAATGTGGCTTTGGCAGAAGCCCCCATCAACGGCAAGACCATATTCGAGTATAACCCCAAGTCCAATGGTGCCAATGATTATATGTCTTTGGCAAAGGAAGTGTTGAACCTAAAATAGCATAGTCATGAGCAAGAGCAGTATGTTGAAAGAGGGAATGAAAGGCGGTCTCAACGGACTCCTTTCTTCCACAAAGAAGCCCACAAAGGAGCAGATAGCCACAGAAATGGACTCCTCACAATCCGTTTCTGAGACTACCGAAGTGCCGGTGCATTGCAACTTCCTTATCAACAAGAGCATCCACACGAGGATGAAGTACCTCGCCATCAAGAAAGGGATGTCCTTGCGTGATATTGTCAACGAGGCAATGACCGAATACCTAAAGCGGCATGATACATGAGTGCCGTGCGGTATCATCGCCGGACAGACGATGATACCGCTATCTCTTCTATGAACAGGCTTTACTATCTGTAGTATGGTAGTAAACACTATTCGGCTATTGTACTACTCGTAGTCGATACTACTTTTAGGAAATACTATCCAAGCCTAATATAAGACATTGGTGCTTGACATTTATAAATACGCATCTTGCCCGATATAAGGTTTTTGTCCCTACATTTTCAAACCATTTTCTCTTTTCCCTTATATCAACTTACGTTCATCCCCAAATACAGCTTCGTCCCACGCCATCCCGCCCTGGTTCCTCTTTTACATAACAGATTTCTTTTCGCCTGCCTTGCCGCTGCGGATATTGTTTTGCAAAGGTAATGCTGGCGATTGTTCAAACACCAAATCGTCCATTGCATTTGACCGAAAAATCTTCCTCTGCTCGCAGAGCGTATTTCTCGCTCCCGATTTGGCTTTTTGTTCGCCATCACTCTTGAAAAGCAAAAAATATCCCTTGGGCAGGCAGGAAAAGCCTCCGAAAAAAGGGAAGAAAAAACATCAGAGCAATGGCACACAAGAATGACTATCAAATCCAAAAGCAGTTAGACAAGCCTCAGACTTGGTTCTGCAAATACTATCCCGCACGCATCCGCAATGTGGGTGAGAAAGAGATTGCCGACAGACAATTAGTGTTCGATTTCAAGGACGGAAGAGCCTACGAGGAAGTGGCGCAGCGCACCGCAGAGAATATGCTGACACTCTACGGCAAGGGTTGCGTGAACATCGTCTTCGCCCCCGTTCCGGCATCCACAAGCGAAAGCAACGAACTCCGCTACAAGGCTTTCTGCCACAGGGTTTGTGAACTGACAGGAGCGGAAAACGGCTACGAGCACGTGAGGGTATGCGGAGAGCGTAAGACCATCCACGATAACCGCAAAAACGAGGATGAAGTCCGCAAGGCGAATGTCGTTGAGTTTGATGAGCCGTTCTTCGACAATAAAATGGTGTTGGTCTTTGACGATGTGATAACCAAGGGTCTCAGCTATGCCAAGTATGCCAACCAACTCGAAAGTCTCGGGGCATGTGTTATTGGCGGTATGTTCCTCGCACGCACACATTATAAAGTAAGGTAAAGTATGACAAAGTACGACAAGGCAGTGTCCGTATGCTTCAGCGGACACCGCAGCGTACCCTTCGCCAAGCGGAGGGAGTTGAAGCAATGTCTCAAATCGGAGATAGCCAAGGCGTATGCCGACGGCTACCGGTATTTCTATTGTGGCATGGCAATGGGATTTGACCTGCTGGCGGCAGAAGCCGCCCTTTCGTTGCAATGCGAGTTGAAGGACTTGCAGGTGATAGCCGTTGTGCCGTTCCGTGGTCAGTCTGACAGGTGGAGCAAGGAAGAGCAAGCCAAGTATGATGCCATCCTACGCATCGTGGATGAAGTGGTCGTATTGAGCGAGCGATACTACAATGGCTGCCTTCTGAGGCGCAATGACTACATGGTCAACCACAGTTCAAGACTCATAGTCTACTTCGATGGCAATCCCAAGGGCGGCACGTTCTACACCGTCAGAGAAGCCAAGCAGCAGGGCTTGGACATAGTGAATCTTCATAATAGTGTATAACCCATAAAACAGAAAATGCTTATGGACGATATTGTTGCAATCATCGTTTGCTACTTCGTGTTCGGAGCTTTGGGCAATGTGCTCAGAGCTTTGTTCGGCGGAGAGAGACGAAACGACTTTCGCAGAGACAGATGAGCGAGTCTTCAACCGTTTCATAGAGTGTACTACGACTTTTCTTTGTCGCCGTATTGTACTCTCTCTTCCGCTGCCATCTGAATTGCCTCAGTAGGCAGTGCGTATTGCCGTGCGCTGTTTGGTGCAGTGGCGGCGGAATCAGTGGCGACGGGGGCAAGACGTTCCTTCAGCCGGGTGTTGCGCTTCAACACCTTCATGTTGTGAATGGCGTAGGCAAGGGCTTTGGTCTGACCCACCAATACACAAATCTTCTTGGCACGGGTGATTCCTGTATATATGAGGTTGCGCTGGAGCATCACATAGTGGGTCATCAGCACCGGCATCACTACAATGGGATATTCTGACCCTTGCGACTTGTGGATAGTGGTGGCGTATGCAAGGGTCAGTTCGTCCAGTTCCGACGCTTCATACTCCACCATCTGACCGTCGAAATTCACCGTCAGCGTGCGTTCTTCCATATCCACGGAGCGCACATAGCCGAGGTCGCCGTTATATATATCCTTGTCGTAGTTGTTGCGCAACTGCATCACACGGTCGCCCTCCTTGAAGGTGTAGCCACCACGGACGAGTGCCGCCGTGTTGTGGTTCAGTGCCTGTTGCAGAGCCATATTCAGGTTGGCAGCCCCCACCACGCCGCGCTGCATGGGCGTGAGTACCTGTATGTTCGCCGTCGGCTGGCGGTAAGCCTTGGGCAGTCGGTCGCGCACTAACGAGACGATGGTCTCCGCCACCTTCTCCGGCTCTTCCTGCTTCATGAAGAAGAAGTCGGTGTGCTGACCATTGCTGATGTCAGGAAAGCAGCCACGGTTGATGGCATGGGCACTCATCACGATGCGGCTCGACTGTGCTTGTCGGAAGATGCGTGTCAGTCTTACCACTGGGATGACACCAGAATCTATGATGTCGCGCAGCACATTGCCAGCTCCCACACTGGGCAACTGGTCGATGTCGCCAACGAGCACTAAGCGCATCGTCGTGGGCAGTGCCTTCGTGAGGTTGTTCATCAGGATGATGTCTATCATCGAGCATTCATCCACAATCAGTGCATCCCCCTCCAAGGGGTTCTCGTCATTCCGTTTGTAGCCGTCCTGCGGATTGTATTCCAGCAGTCGGTGGATGGTCTTCGCCTCCATGCCTGTCGCCTCGTTCATCCGCTTGGCGGCACGACCGGTGGGAGCGGCAAGCAGTATGCGCATACCTGCCGACTGCAGTGCGGCGATGATGGCCTTGGTCGTGGTGGTCTTTCCCGTGCCTGGTCCACCCGTGAGCACCATCACTTTCGAGGCTATGGCCTGTCGGATGGCTTCCACCTGCACCTCGTCATATTCAATGCCAGTCTCTCTTTGCAGTTTGCCAAGGTCAAAGCGAGTGGTGAATATAGAACCCTCTTCTTTCGTATGTACCAATGTGTTCAGGCGGTTTGCAGTGCCGCACTCGGCATAATAGAACGGCGGCAGGTAGATGGCAGTGCCGTCGAGCATCAGGTCTTCCGTCTCGATGGCATGGGTCATGGCGGTGCGGATGCACTCCTCGTCGGCTTCGAGCATCTGCTTTGCCGTGGCTATCAACTGTTCCTCCTCCGCATAGCAATGCCCCTCGTCTGCCAATTGGTTGAGCGTGTAGATGAGTCCGCTACGTAACCGCCTCTCGTCGTTCATCTCATATCCCATTTTGCGGGCGATGCCGTCGGCGGTCTTGAAGCCGATGCCCCAGATGTCATCAGCCAGTCGGTAGGGGTTCTCCTTCACCTTATCGATGCTCTCCTTGCCATACTGACGGTAGATTTTCGCTGCGTATGCCGTGCTCACTCCGAAGCCCTGCAGAAAGAGCATCACGTTCTTGATGTCCTTCTGCTTCTCCCAACTCTCACGTATCTTCTCCACACGCTTCTTGCCGATGCCCGGCACCTCGTAGAGCCGCTCAATGTCTGTCTCGATCACTTCGATGGTGTCCGTTCCGAAATGCCCAACGATGAGTTTGGCGAACTTCGGGCCTATGCCTTTCACCAGTCCGCTGCCCAGGTATTTCTCTATGCCATAAGCCGTGGCAGGCATCACCTCCTCCCACGTCTCGCACTGGAACTGCTGTCCGTACCGCTTATCCACCCTCCATTCGCCTTCGCATAGCAACACCGACCCTGCCGGCACTTCCAGCAGGTTGCCCACCAAGGTGACGTGGTCATCGTACCCTTTCACCTTGACTTTCATCACCGAATAGCCGTTCTCGGCATTCTGGTATGTGATGCGCTCTACGACGCAACGGAGTTTGGTCATGCTTTTCAATCCTTATTTCAACTGCTTGCCGTCTGCAAACGCATTGCCCACACGCTGCCCCAAGGCGATATAGCCGTGATGAACAGGGTCGTAGGTGATGAGCTGCATCTTCTCCACGTCTGGTTTGCTATCCTCGGCAAGAAACTTTTCATCTACCAGAATGTTCACTATCTCAGCCACGATGTAATAGCCCTCTTCCGACTCGTCTATTTTCTCTTTGATGCGACATTCCAATGTCATAGGGAAGTCTGTAAAGACGGGAGCGTTTACATTCTTCGACTTCTCGACGTTCCAACCTGTCTTCGCCATTTTATCCGCATCGTTCTTGGCAGATACGATGCCTACGAAATCTGCTGCCACCATGGTCTGCTTTGTAGCAAATGCCACGGTGAAGTCAGGGCAGTTGTTCAGGTTCTCCGTAGTGGCATGTGCGCCCATGGCAATCATAATTTCCTTTGCGTCCCATTGACCACCCCAAGCAGCGTTCATTGCATTGGGCTTGCCGTTCTTGTCGTATGTGCCGATAATCAGTACCGGCTGTGGAAGCATCCAAGATTTTTGTCCAAATGATTTCATTTTTATTCTATTTGTTGTGTTATCAATTTATTCAACTTATCTTCTCGTATTACCTTCGGTTGTGCCTTACCTGCCAAAACGAGAATCTTCTTCCCATTCCTGTATATGTGCAGCTGCCTGCTTCTAACGATAGCCGTCAAGGTCTCATCATCCTGCATGGCTTGCCATATCGGATAATACACACCTTCGGGTTCAAACAGCATCTTTTGAAGGAGTGAGCACATATTGGTCGTATCTATTGTCATATCGTTACGTCATATCATTAACATGATTCTGCCAGCTTCTTTTGTGAACATTTCAGGGAAGTGGCAGATTGTTGCATACACCTGCTTGCTTGTCACAGGCTGACCGTCCTTTCTCAGGTGCAGCCCATTACGATTGATGGCATCGGCTATCTGGTCAGTTGTCATGCCGCCATTTCGCTTCACCATCACATATACTATGGCTTCTTCTATCTTCATTTTGTCGTTATATATCTAATAGCACCACCTCTACCGAAAGGGTATTCACTGACATCTTTATTCATATAAAGAGAATCCGAATAGGTATTTCCTTCAAAGCAGCAACGAGGTTTTGGAAAGATAGTACCGTCCTCTGCTTGCGTGACAAATGAATATGACTTGACTTTAATGACACATCTAACAACACCTTTATATACGCCAAGTACATATCCTATGTGTGATGCCTTTTCACTACTTATTTTCCAATATTTACGAGTTGACTCATAAATGTCGTATCTCTTATAAACCCCATTAGCTTTAGCTTGATTATAACTTTGATTGAGATTTACCAAAAGTATGTAATCCCCATTCTTTATTTCAATCTTTGGGCAATCATATAAGATGTTGAGTTCTTCTATGCTCATAATACCTTCATCCCATTGGTGGTGACCAGCCATGAGATTGGTCAACTGGTTATTGTGATTGAATCTTGAATATGTCAGCATGTCTATCAAGGTGGACTCTACCAGATATGCTTCTTTTTCTTCAAGATTATGACGGACAATGTAGTGAGCTACCTCTTTCCCCTCTGATATGATGCTTCGAATGGTGTCAAGTTTCAGATTAGGGGTATTATCTAAAAGAGCAGCCTCTGCATGTTGGAAAACCCTGTTTCCCTTACCTTTGCCTATGTAGAATATTTTACTGTTTCTTGGATCAACCAAGGCATACACATAATATCCTAAAGCCTCTTTGACTTTCTGTCTGAATTCCATATCTACGATTATTAGTTGATTATGGCTACTTTAATGACTCCATCCCGCTTCTGCTCGAAAAGTTCGTAGGCTTCCGCTATCCATGCAAGCGGATAGCGGTGCGTGATGAGCGGAGTGGTATCTATCTTGCCTTCTTTGATGAGCTGAAGTATCTCTTCGCAGTCACAGCCGTCCACACCTCCCGTCTTGAAGGTGAGGTTCTTGCCGTACATCTGAGGCAGTGGCAGCACCTGTGGCTCGTCGTAGAGGGCTACAATCGTTACTATGGCGTTTGGTCGTGCACATTGCCATGCCAGTTGGAATGTGTCCTTACCTCCCGCAACCTCCATCACCCGGTCGGCTCCTCCGTGGTCACTGTGCTTCATAACAAAGTCGGGACATCTCTCTGGTGTAGTCAGCAGGACATGGGGATAGTGTTGCTTGACGAAGGCGCGTCTTTCTTCTGATTTCTCACAGACGATGATGCGCTTGGGATGTTTCAGCATCGTGCAGAGCAAGGAGCAGATGCCTGTAGGTCCTGCTCCGATAATCAGCACAGTGTCATCTTCCGTAATCTCACTGATGCGAGCTGCCCAGAAACCTGTGGCCAACACGTCACCCACAAACAATGCCTGTTCATCGGTCACGCCATCGGGAATGTGGTTAAGCCCCTGCTGTGCCAAGGGTACTCGCACATATTCCGTCTGACCTCCGTCGATGCGACAGCCAAGTGCCCATCCTCCATGTGGGGAGGTGCAGTTGTTCACATAGCCATGTTTGCAGTAGAAGCATTCTCCGCAAAACGTCTCCACGTTCACCGTCACACGGTCGCCTTTGCGGAATCCCTGGACTTCAGTACCCAGTTCTTCCACAATGCCAACCATCTCATGGCCAACGGTTATTCCCGGCACAGCCCTTGGTACACTGCCATGCTTGATGTGCAGGTCGCTCGTACAGATACTGCTCATCGTCACACGAACGATAGCATCCGTGGGCTCCTGTATCGTAGGTTTTGGCTTATCCACTAACTCGAACCTACCTTTATCTATATATGTATATGCTTTCATTACTTCAAGAATGGGTCAATCGTTGCCAACAACTCTGATTTCTGCATCACACCGCTTGTTCTCCACAGCACTTCGCCGTGTTTGAACAACATGAGCGTAGGTACAGACTGTATGCCATACTGGCTTGCAGTCACCCCATACTTGTCCACATCCACCTTGATGATGCGGATTCTGTCACCCAATACTTCCTTCACCAGCTCCAAGATGGGGTGCATCATCTTGCATGGCTGACACCATGTGGCGAAGAAATCGACCAAGACCAGTTGGTCGCCTGATATAACGTCTTTGAATGTTTCCATTGTCCTTTATATATGCAGTTCTACGTCCTTTCCGAATGGCGCGAGCGACAGTCCTGCCATCTTGAAGTGCTGTTTGGCAAAGGGAATGCCAATGATGGTGATGAACAGCAGCGCCCCGAAAAAGACGTGCATCAGCCATGCCCACAGACCGCCAAAGACAATCCATAGGATGTTCAGCGGTATGCGGATGCAGCCGGTGGGACTCTTCGCGTCCTTCACCTCAGCACCGAAAGGCCACAAGCACAACAAGCCAATCTTGAATGTCTGCAAAGCCACAGGGATGCCGATGATGGTGATGGCCATTGCCAAGCTTCCCGTAAAATAACCGATGGCGGCTTCCAGTCCACCGAAAAGCCACCACAAAAGATTTCCTATTATACGCATATTCTTATTCCTCTCTATTATTCCTTTTCTTCAATGGTCCGCTGTGCGGCCCGCGGTTCAGCGTCACACCATGCTTGTTGAGTATGCGGAACACGGAACTTCGGCTCGTGAAACCGCTGATGGCGAAGATGTCATCAATGCTATGCCCCTCGTTGTACATGTTCACGATGTTTTTCTCACGCTCCAGCTTCGACAGTGCCCTTTCCGACTTCTTGGGCGGTCGGATATTCTGTTGCAGATGAATGATGTGAGCCGATGTCTTGCGCAGCACGGCACACTCCTCAGATAGTGACCCAAACATACGGATGACCTGAGAAGGCTTGGTGTCGGGAAATAGTTCGTCAAACGTGTCGATACGGTCTTGGATGGAAATGATGCGAACCACCTTCACACGGCAGTATTCTATGAGTGTAGCCAGTTCGCGGGTGCCACGCAATGCGTTGCTGAACCTCGACACCACCAGCTCATCGCCGCGCTCCAGACTCGATATGAGCTGCTTCCACATCGGGCGCAGCCTTTCATGTTCGGACAGTTCCTCTATCACCTGTACACAGCCGTATTGCTGCATCCAAGCCTTGTCTTCTGCATACTCTTCGCCATTGGTGGCGATGAAGATGTAACCTACTTTTGCCATACTGTTGTACGCTATTAAATGAAATCAAGTGCAAAGGTACACTATTTTTCCGAGAAACAATCATACTTGGACGAAAAATCATACTTAAACACGATAATTTGCCATTTTCTTTTCACTTGATTTCATTGAAAATCATACTCGCAAGTATGATGCACAAATAAGATTAAACTTACTGTCATTCTTGCAAATATATCGCTGAAACGCATTAACTTTGCACCGTCAATTTCAAAATCAGACTCAAAATAATGACAACAATGAAATATGAACCCCAACTTTTCGGAGGACAAACCAACCTCCATTGCATGAAGCAAATATTGCATAATGCAAAATCAAACTCGCATGGCGGTATCAGACTTGCCATTTGTATTGCCACTGCGTTTGCCGTAATCATGCTGACAGCATGTTCAGACGGAAACGGCACGAAGTCGTTCCATTCAAGCGATGAAGCCATCAGAGAGTATCATGGCTTTCTGACCACTCTTCGGCAGAGCGACAAGGTCACCATCCAATCGTTGGCAAAGACCATCAATGAATGGCGCGTGTTGAACGATTCCGTGACATCTTGCATCTCACGTGACACTATCAGGAAGGCCCACTCATACCCATTTGCGATATATCATGAGTTGAACGACTCCATCCACATCGAGCTGTGCCGTATGGCGATGTCTAAGCAACGCACCTTTCACGACCTGCTCTATCTCAGAGAACAGACCTCTTCCCATGTTGGTGATGAGGAACTACAGCAAGCCGTGAAGGAAGCACAGCCGTTCTTCGCTTCCTTGGACAGCCTGCCTATCTATAATAGAGGAGGTAAACAGGCGGTACTGAAGCGTTACCTGCTGTTCCTGCAAAAATCCGCCAAGCAAGGCATTCACGGCAAGGAAGACCTGCTCGCTTTCATCAAGGAAGAGCATTTGTATTTCAAATCTTTCCTGCAATACCTGCCGGATTTTGCTGACGATGACATCGGTGACATCAGACGGAATACCGAACAATGCTGTCGGGAGATACTCCGTGCCGCCGACCGCAAAGATTTGTCCCACAAGGATGCAATGATTTATCTCTCCATGCGCACTAACCTCCGTCTGCTGCGCAACGCACAAGCGGCTATCGAGGATCTGAAAAGTGGCAGGGTAAAGGACGAGCACACCATGCACGCCTACCTCCTGATGATGATGCAGCCGTTCATGTCCATGGATGACCTTTCCGTGAGTGTGCTCTCCGACAAGGACAAGGCAGACCTCTACGAGATAGCCGATGCGCTTCCTAAGGAGATGGACAACCTGGCCAAGAAGCTGCACCTCGACAAGCAACGCCTGTCAGATATGCCCATTCTCATGATGAAGATTTATGTCACAAGATTATAAACACCCCAAACAGAGAATACGATTATGTTAGAACAGTTTTGCGATGATTTCCTTGCCATCGTGCCTTTGCAGTTGCCAGAACTGCTGGACAAGCGCAAGATGGAGAAGCCTGTCAAGTATGACGATTACGTGCTTCTTACTTTCCAGTTGAACACCCCTTTCACGATAGAGGAAGTGATGGATATGCTCGAAGACGAGATGGAAATGATAATCCTCTATCACCACATTCCAAGCCGTCATACGGAGTTCGGGCACAGCTGCTGTGCCTATTCCAACCCCTCTTTTGGACGGATGTTCAAGGTAAACGGCTCCACCGATGAGCGTGGCATGGTCAGCCAGATAAAAGTGACCATCTATGACTCGCTGGAGCACATGTCGGCAGATGTATGCCTCGACCTCAGCCTGCACTGCAAGAACGGATTCTTCAAATACATGAAGCCCAAGGAGGAAGTCCTGCTCGACTTCATCTGAAAGTTACATTTGCCAGATGACAGTCCTGTTCTACCGCAACAACGCTCCATTCTGTTGTCCACAACAAAAGCTAAAGTCATGCCGCAAACTCCCGACCATCCGATGAAGGAAACGCTTTACATGAAGATTATCCATCTTCTCGACCGTCACCGAACATGGCTGGAGATTGAGAGCATCGCCACTGTCCGCAACCACACGATAGTCAGGAACGGCAGAATGACCGACATCCTCAGCCGTGTGCTTGTGGTCAAGGCCATCCACCATCATTTCCCCTACACGAGAGGGCAAGTGTGGCAGATAGCCGAGTACGACATGGAACAGGCTATCAAGAGCCTTCGGACAACCGACGGAGCTTTCCGTCAGAGAATAATCAAGGGAGAACTGACACTGGAGGATGTGGAGCGTATCATATCCACTGCCACACACGGTGTCGTCCAGCCCGACCTGAGTCCACTTCCATTATTCACATGCTATACATATTATGACAAGTAAGATACTGTTTCTCATCCTGACGTCGGCGTTCTTCTTTGTGCCGATGATTCTGCACAGAAGCCGCAGACAGTTTATGACACGGTTCTATCTGCGCATGACCGCGCTTGTGGCAGCGAGGAAGCTCTACCGGCTGATGCTGCTCATCCTGCTGTACGTGTTCCACTTCCTCTACCTCTGTGTACACTATAACGACATAGGCGTAGTGGCTTCCACCATAGCGTTTGCCATATTCTTTGTCTTTATGGATGTAGAGAGGTGGCTACAGCGTCTGCACGAGGAGCGGACACCATTCCGCATCGCCGCGTTGGCGGCAGTGGTGTTTGTCTTCACTCCTCATCTGTTCACGCTTGCTGTCACCATCTCCTTTGTCCTTCTGGCATCACTGTTCTATCCCTCGCGCATAGTCATATCGCTGTGGAAGAACAAGGCTGACCGCAAGATGCTCCTCGAAGACACAGAAATGCTCATCATATACTACTATTAAGTATCACCTGTATCATGCCGTTCCTTTTGTATAATGGAGCTGGCGACAAACAACAGTATTCACCAAACAGATTATTGAAATGAAGAAACAGAAACATAGAACGAGTTCCGGCAAGATGTCTGAACGGATGTCCCTGTTGGAGTTCTTGAAAGAGAGGTCCGGGATAAGGCTGTCGAAGCTCGAAGCCTACCTTGACCTTGTGGACAAGGCTTCTGTACAGTACATCCCCAAGGATCTGTGCAAGCAGGAGTTCAGCCTGTCCCACGGGCAGTTTGTAATCACCATTACCGAACTGGCAGGATGCTGGCATTGGCATCGCGCCACTGTCCGCACCTTCATCGAGCAGTTGGAGAAGATGAACCAGATTTCCGTCACCCGTCTCACGAAGAGCCAGATTATCACCATCCCGATGTTGGCTGAGACACCTGCCGTTTCTCCGATTGACGCAGCCTTGGATGTGTTCCGCCAGAAGATGCGTACCGCATTGGACGAATGGCGAAGCGGCAAGATGTCCGCTTCGGCTTGCGCCTCGGAATGTGAACAACTCTACGAAGATGCTACAGAGGAAGTAGCCATTTTCTTGCAGAAAGCCGACAATGGCGATTCAATTGGCAAAGTGCCATGCGGAAGCAACATTCCCGAATCTGTAGGACACGCCTTTTGTATGACCGCACTTACAACTGTCTGCGAAGCCACCTTTCATCAGGTGCTTGGTCAGAAATCAGATAACACCCTCGCCACCTCCCTTCTTCCCTTCTTTTACAAAGACCTGGGAGGAGACTGGCTCTCATTCATCGAGGCGGCAAAGGCAATATCAGAATTGGCATTGGATGGCAGCTCACCAGCCTTGCAGCAGGAAAGCGCAGCCATCAAGTCGCAGTTCCAGTCGCTCTGCCGACCGTTCCTTGCCATTATAGCCAACCAAGAGGTTTCCTGTCCTACTATTATAGGCTCTAATGACCTCTAATAATCATCGTATAACGCTTCTTCTTTTCTACTGGCACCGTGCTTCACACGTCTGCCATTGCTGTAAAATAATCGGGCTTGCCCGTTGGTCGGAAATGAGGGAATTTGGGTAGCCTAATACCCCTCTTGGTCTCCGACCATCGGGAGGCTGTCCTTACAAGCAGCAAGCTGGGGACAGGAGAGTTGTACACACATAAAAGGAAATAGGTTATGGCAACACCAAAACAGGTTATGGATTTCCGACCATCTAAGGGAATCACCACAGCACAGAGCAACGAGCACCAACGCCGTTGGACGGAAAAGGGTTGGGGATCCGCTGAAGCGACAGGCAACTACGACCGCAGCCGTGAGCGGCTCAACTTCGAGATTCGGGGCGGCAAGGTCTGTCCCATTGACAAGAGCCGAAGCATCCCGGAGCGCATGGCTGACATCCTGCGGAGCCGTGGAATCAAAGACCCCAACGAGGGACTGGCAGAGCCGCGCTTCCGCACTGTGGTCAATTTCATCTTCGGAGGCTCTCGTGAGCGTATGACGGAACTGGCATTCGGTGACCAGAAGGTGAATCTGACTCATGGAGCGGACAATTCACACCTTCACCGATGCAAGGACATTGAGGAATGGGCAAAGGATGTTTACCGCTTCGTCGCGGACAAATACGGTGAGGAGAACATCGTCGCTTTCATCGTACACTTGGACGAAACCAATCCACACGTCCACTGCACCCTCTTGCCAATCAAGGACGGCAAGTTTGCATACAAGCAGATATTTGCCGGAAAGGACAAGTACGAGTTTTCTGCCAGAATGAAAGCCCTGCACAGCGAGTTCGCCGAGGTCAACAAGCGTTGGGGCATGGAGCGCGGGACTTCTGTTTCAGAGACGGGAGCACGCCACCGCACCACCGAAGAATACCGCCGCCAGCTGTCAGAACAATGCACCACCATTGAGCAGTCCGTCGCCGCCCATCAGCGGACACTCGCCTCGCTACAGTCGGACATCCGTCTGGCAGAGCGGAGAGTAAAAGGACTCACATCTATGGTGAACAACCTTTTGCAGGAGAAGTCGGAGAAGGAGGCGGCACTTGCTGAATTGCATCGGCAGGTTCTTGCAGGTCACGACAATCCTGATGCTCTCCGTCAGCAAGTCCAAGAGCTGGAGCAGGAACTGTCCGCTATCCAGTCGAAACTGGACGACAAGCAGGAGAAGCTCTCAGAGGCTGACCGCAAGCTCGATGCCCTGCGTGAGGAGATGACCGCCATGAAGGAGCGCACGGAGGAGTTGCGGCAGGAGGCACACAGATATTCCGATACTATCCGACAAGGTGCGGACACCGTTCTCAGAAATGCCCTTCTCGAAAACATGGTCAGCGAGTTCTCCGAACGTGTAGCACGGCTTTCCAATGAGGGCAAGGACGTGTTTGACGGTTCCCTGCTTCAGGCCTTTGCAGAGAATGGAACGGAGGTGATGTACTGTGCCACGCTTCTATTCCTCGGCTACGTCGATGATGCCACCACCTTTGCCGAAGGTCATGGCGGTGGCGGCAGTTCGTCCGACCTCAAATGGGGACGTGACGATGACGAGGATGAACGCGCTTGGGCACGCCGATGCATGATGAAGGCTGCACGCATGATGCGCCCCTCTTCCGGCAAAAAGAAGAAACGATAAGCGGCACTGTCACGTATCACCTGTTATAGTATTCACCAGATTAAATTGAACAACATGAGAAAAATACTTATTCTATCCCTTGGCTTAGCCCTGTCATTGGGCTTACAAGCCAAAGACTATCACCGCACGGCGGACACCACCACCGTTGTACGCAGACTTTCGGCAGACGGTATGCTTCGTCCGCTTAAACCTTCCTACATGAAAGGGGCATTGGTCGCTTCGCCATGGACGGACAACTGGTTTGTCCAAGCGGCAGGAGGAACTACGGTCTTCCTCGGCAAACCGCTCGGATGCAACGACCTATTCGGTCGCATGAAACCGGCATTCTCCGTGTCGATCGGCAAATGGTTCACACCTTCCGTCGGCGGTCGTCTGAACTATGGCGGTATGCAGTTCAACGACTGCAACAACTCCTCGCAGGACTACCAGTACCTGCGTGCTGATTTCATGTGGAATGTCCTCGGCAACCTCTACAAGGACGATGTACACACCTTTGCCCGATGGAGTGTCATTCCATACGTGGGCGTGGGTATGCTACACAACAAGGTGAATGCCCACAAGCCCTTTGCCATTTCCTACGGCATACAGGGGCAGTATCATCTCTCCCCACGCATTGCTGTTACGGCAGAGATAGGCAACATGACCACCATGCAGGATTTTGACGACTATGGCAAGGCACACCGCCTTGGCGACCATCTGCTGTCCGCATCCCTCGGCCTCTCTGTCCGCATCGGCAAGACTGGCTGGAAGCGAGTGATAGACGCTCGTCCGTACATCGCACAGAACGAATGGCTTTCCGCCTACGCCGCATCCCTTTCTGACAGCAACAGCCGCTATCACGCCCAGCACGATCGAGACTGTCAGACTCTGGAACAGCTGCGTAAGATTCTTGCAATCGAGGGACTTCTGGACAAATACGGCCACCTCTTTTCTGACGATGCCACTTCCTCCGTCACAAACGGTTATCCTCGAAACGACTACAGCGGTCTCAACTCCCTTCGAGCAAGAATGAGAGACAAGTATGGTAATGGTCAAAAGGCAAAGGTCGTGGAGTCCGCCTCTTGTACAGAAGAATATGGCAATGCTGAAAGTGAGCCGGAAGACGATTACCTTTCGCTCATCCACTCAGGAAAGGCTTGCATAGGTGCGCCCATCTATTTCTTCTTTGAACTTGGCACTGACAGGTTGCTCAACAAGTCGCAGCTCGTCAACCTTGATGAAGTGGCGCGCATCGCCAAGAAATATGGCTTGAAGGTGAAAGTCATCGGTGCTGCCGACAGTGCCACGGGCAGTGAAGCCATCAATGACAACCTCAGCCGTTCCCGTGCCAGATTCATTGCAGAGGAACTGATGAAACGTGGCATAGAAAGTGGCACCATCTCTCAGATTTTCGACGGCGGCATTGACGATTACTCGCCCAATGAGGCGAATCGCCATACCAGAATCCTGCTGTATCTATAGCCAGACATACAGCTCCGAACAAGAGCACTAAAACTTTTTTTCATTGATAAATTTTAGAAAGGGAGGGCTTGTCCGTGATGGATAGGCCCTCCCTTAATCATATATGTATCAACGCATATTCTATGCGCATATCTTTTTTTTATCCGTGTTTCTCAGTACTTGACCAGTCAAGCAGGAAATCATATATACTCATTATCTGTATGCCGTTTTCGTCGCTCCACTGCTTGGTATGTTCTCCCACGATCAGTAGTTTACGGAAAGAGTCATCTACAAGACGCAACGACCGTTTCTCCTGTTCCATCTTTTCTGCATCGGGCATACGCCACGCCGACTGGATGTAGATCCGCTCGCTCCCTTTGTTGCAGACAAAATCCACTTCCAATGTCACCCTCTGCTGCTTTCCTTCCGTATTCCTCACTCGATGATAGACGTTACCCACATCCACGAGCCATCCTCGCATACGCATCTCATTGTAGATGACGTTCTCCATGATATGTGTCGGCTCGCTCTGACGGAACGACAGAATAGCATTCCTCAGACCTACGTCCTGATAATAATACTTGGACAACGAACCTATGTATTTCCGTCCCTTGATGTCGAACCTTTCTGATTTTTCGATAAGGAAAGCATCCTGCATATATTCCAAATAAGCCGACACTGTCTTGTCGGTTATGCTCTGCACATTGCTGACGGACTTGAATGTATTGGCTATATTCAGCGCATTGACAGGTGCGCCGATACTGGATGCCACGGTCTTCGACAATTCTTCAAATTCCGCTTTCAGTTCTATGTTGTTCCGTTCGTAGATGTCACGCAGATATACCGTGCGATAAAGGCGACGCAGGAAATCAGCCTTCTTCTCATCCCCAACCTGTGTAAGTAGTTGCGGCAAACCTCCGTACAGTCTGTATTCAGCCCAACCGTCTTCTTTCGAACCGTCATACACCGTCATGAACTCCTTGAAGGATAGTGGCCACACATGTATCTCGTCACCTCTGCCTCGGAATTCCGTCACCACGTCAGAGGACAGGAAACGCGAGTTGGAGCCTGTGACATACACATCCGCCCCTTCGGTAACCGACAAGGAAGAGAGCACCTCTACAAAGTCGTCCACCTCCTGCACCTCGTCAATGATGATGTAATAGTTCTCATCGTCAATCATCATCTTTTCCACCCAGTCCAACAGGTAGTCCGGGTTCTTGAACTCTCTGTTCTTCCTACTCTCCATGTCGATGACGAGGATATGGTCTTCTCTCACGCCCTCATCCAACAGATGCTGACGAAAGAGTTTCTTCAGCAGGAACGACTTGCCTGAACGTCGCAATCCTGTGATTATCTTTATGAGCCCGTTGTTCTTTGAACGGCTCAACTGTTCTATGTACCTATATCTGTTTACTATCATGTTTTACGAAAAACTGTCACTTGTGACACTTTTTCGGAGGCAAAGTTATATATTTTATCTCAAACCAAAGAAGGAAATCAAAAAAAAGAACTAAAAATCAATGATTTTCCCGTTTTGTAGTGTCTATTCCACTTACCGATGCCCATTTTTCTTTGCAAAGTTACTGCCCGGGCGAATGGTCAAGTACCGCCATGCTAACAGGCAGAGGACTGAACGACAGCTTTCCGCAAATCAAAGATTTGGGTATTTCATTAACTCCTCTGTCTGTTTCCTTGCCTTATCGCCCTCATTCCGCAGTCTTTTGATGCACGAAAAATCAGTTCCCGGCAAGCGGAGCCGAAAGGCTTCAAAAGGAGGGAAGAAAGAAACGGTTAAGCGAACGCAGAGGGAATTTATTCACTATGCTGAGTGTGAGTTTCTTCAACGAAGTTAAAAACAAGTTGAACATTCAAACATTAAACGATATGAGGACAAGAAGATTGAGCAAAGAACAAGGAAAGCAGTGCAATATCAGCCGTTTCCCCAACTTTCACAAGAGCGGAAGCATCAAAGGCATGAAGCGCATCTATTATGGCATGGATGCCTTGTTGGTGCGTTGCGGAGATTATATCTACAACGTCAGCAGTGAGCCAAACATCTATTATCAGGCAAGTTTTTAACTCTTAATTCAAAGGATATGAACAATAGATTATCAGAAAACGAGCAGGCATTTGTCGAGTGCTTCTCACGGTTCGTAAACGGTCAGTTGGGTTCAGCCGCCAAGGTGGGCAACGCCCTTGCAGATGACCATCGCTATCTCATCAACGAAAAAGGTAAGGTGGTGTTTGCCTTCTTGGAACGCCTTGCCAACGACTATCAAAAAGGTCGTTATGACCAGCGTGACGAGTGGGTGTGCCGATTGGCAGCAGAGACCATCGAACACCTTGTAGAGAACAGAATGTATTACAGAACACTTAACAACGATTGACTATGGCAAGCAGATTGATTACACCCACGTTGGAGGAGAGACTGAAATCCTATCCTCTTTACTCACAGGACGGCAAAGGCAAGGATGCCGTTTGTGTGGCAATATTCTTCATCGGACACGTCCGTTGGTTCGTACTTGAAGGGCAACAGGAAGGTAACGACACCACGTTATTCACCATCGTATGTGGTCTGCATGAAACGGAGTATGGCTATACCTCCGTCAAAGAAATGGAGAGCGTAAAGGTGGATGGTTCCAAATATGGAGTGGACGAGATATTTCAGGTGGAGCAGTTGGACGGCTTCAAGCCGGTGAAACTGAAGAGCATTCCAGACGAGGATTTACAGGCTTTCCTGAATAGAATGGAAAAGAAGTGAACATCATATGATAACCCCCAAAGACAAAAGATAATGGACAGTAATCAACTTATCAGGCATATCTGCCGCTGCATTAAACGAGACCGCTTTTGTTGGAGGAACTATCTTCAACCATCCTCTTACTATGGTCGAGAACTCGCAGTCACTCCGTTATTTTGCTCCTATGGGCAAATCGGGTACAGCATCTATTTCCCATATTCCAATTTGCCAAACATCGACTACGATTGGGAGACCAAAGAATTAACTGTTGATGACATAGATTGGAAAGAGTGGATAAGAGACTGTCAAAAGTAACTCCATAACCAAAGCAGCCGCAGGGACAATACTCCTTGCGGCTGACTATTGTTAGTACCTACTATGAGTAGTAAAGCCTACGATTAGTATATACTACGATACTACTCTCATCTTCGGAAAGCGGACTTGGCAACGTGCTCCTCTTGTACCTCTTCCTTCTGGTACTCCTCCATGTCGAGCAGTTGCTCATACGCGGAGCTGATGTTTGCGTCCATAGAATGGTCATGGCTGAAAGGGAAGGAGTGCTTCACAGAGAGTCCTGCATTGGTCACAGTCCCCACATCCAGACTATCCTTATCCTTGTTATATTGCAGGTTCAGCAAACCACCATTTGGCATCTGGAATATCGGCATCTTTCGTTGCGCCAATTCCGAAAACTCTTCGGCGGTCATTTCCCTCGCCACTGCCTTTACGTCCTCACTGGCACGTCCTATGCCATAGCGAGTGATATGGTCCCGCACCTCCTGTTCCGTATGCTTTAGGAATACCTCGTAGGTGCCACCGACACTCCCGTTATAGACCACTGCAAAGTCTTTATCCTCTATCAGCAGGTCGTCGCCTCTGTTCTGGCACGGCTTTCTGTAGGTCTGCTCCTCGTCCATGCCGTTACCGTCATAGTAATCCTTGGCAAGTTTCATCAGTCCATCATAGTCTCCTCGATCTTTCAGCTTATCCAGTTCCGATGTGTCATCCGTTGATTGGAGATAGGCGACGGAGGCGTAATATACCTGCCCGGCATCCTTACTTCCCTCCATCTTCTTTTCATTGCCGACATTTTCCGTCTGCTCAGCCTTTTTCTCCTGGTCTATCTCCATCGCAATCTTATCGATATGCTGCGTGAGCATCGAGGTGGCTTTCTTCACATCGAGCAACGTGGTCTTGATGAACTGCGGCGACTCTTTCAGCGAATCCAGCCAAGACTTCAAATAGGCAGCCGAATCTCCTTTCAGATACTTCGTCATTCCATACCGCTGAGCGGTTAGCGCAGCCGTCAGTTCTGCCACCAGTTCCTCGCGTGCATACTCAGCCGAGCCGAAGGTAGCGGGCTTGATGCGGTCCAACTGTCCCTCCGCACCCGTTGAGTGTCCCATCTCGTGGAAAAGGTTCGAGTAGAAAGACTCCCCATCCTTGAATTGCCTTTTCTCCGGCATCACAATCTCGTTCTTGCTGATTGAGAAATAGGCGGAATCACCGAACATGGGTTTGATTGGACATATCCAACGGTTGTCCGCTATCATCCTATCCACGGGTTCAAAGGCAAACTGCTCGTCCTTCTCCACCTTAGGCATCGAGTATTCCTGTTCCAGTTTCTCCCAAAACTCTGGTCTGACCTCCTTCAGGTTGGTCTGCGACACATTGAAGACATGGTAAGTCTGAAGCTTTGGATATACATTGTACTTCTCGCGCTCCTCCTGAGAAAGCTGTTTGTAGTCCTCCCACTTGATGTGTTCCTTTGTTTCCTTATTGACCACCGTAAACGTGGTGAGCATCACGGGGAATGAATGCTCACCTTTCAATACCGACACACGAGGCTTTTGATTCTCTTCTTTCTTGCCGGTCTTGTTAAACTGTTGTATGCGGTCGAAGGTGCAGAAGCGAGGAATCTTGTAGCCCTCCTTCTCGCAATGCAGAAGCAACATAAACGCATTCATACCATTGTACTCTCGTCCGTTCAGGTTCTTCGGCCATTGCAGCGTTCCCTCGGTAAACCAGGGCTTTTTCCATCCGTCTTTGCCCGACAGCGACTGAATACGCTCAATCATCATATCGGCAAACAGGTCGAGTGCCTTGTCTTCGGCACTCGGACCTTCCTTAGCATAAGGCTTTCCCATAGTCATTTACCGTTATAGGGCTGCGGAACATATTCATTCATCTCCGACACTCGGCAGGAGAAGTCCAACTTGTCATTGAAGACACTGACAGAAAATGCGCCCTTGATGTTCGCTTTCACACCCGGTTGTAGCCATACCTCGCGTTTGCCATCGAAGAGGAAGAAACTTACCCAGATGTATTCAAATCCGTCCTGCACTTTCTCTGCGCTAAAAGCGGAGAACTGGCAGTACGGCACACCATTCTTGTCCGTCTTGTCCTCAATGCTCTTGCCCACCTTGCCGCGGAACTCCATCACACCCTTGATGCAGTCCTCGGTTTCGGCAGGCTGGTGGCTGATACTGCTTGCCGACAGATTGAAGTAAAAGGCATCACCCCGTTTCCTCGGTACCAATACACCGACTACCTCGATGCGTTCGCCGATGTTGCAGCTGCCCACCTCCGTCAGTGTTCCGTCCTTGATGACCGACACTTCGATGGTCTTGTTAATCCCGCTCTTCGCCGGAATCACTACGTTAATGGCAAAGCTCACAAAGGCCTTGCCCTCCTTGTTCGTGCGGCAGGTCGCAGCCTTGCTGACCGTTCCGCACACGGTTACATTACATTTGATCATTGCTCGATACTTTTTGAATTATACATCTCCATCGTCCAAGTGAAATGTCTTCGCAATATCAATAATCTCTTTTCAATCATCATATACCGGCGCACGTATCAGTTCATAGACTATCCACGCAGCTACAATAAGTTGGAAGCCGAGATAGATGATGGCCACGGTCTGACCGAAAAGCCATTGGGTAAGCATGAAGTGCCCTGTCACTGCCAGCATACCCATCAGCATTGTACACAAATGTCTTGCTATCCTTTTCATTTCCTTTGCAGATTTTGTTGTTGACTTTCTGCCTCCATTCCTTGCTCGAAGTTCTGCGAAGCCTGCTGTGTAGCCACGATGCCTGTCACCATTCCCGCTATCTTCATCCGCTTGCTTTCTTCCGACAGATTGGCATTGCCCAAAATGAGCGATAGTCGACTCATCTCCGAGGAAGTCAGTTCACGGTCAATCTTCACCATACCGCTCTCTGCATGAAGCACAGTCTTGCCGTTCTCACCCACAGCGATGGTGCATTGCCTCATGCCTGGAACAAGTGAGGTCAGATCTACAAGCCGGTTGGCTGCCATGGCAGAGATGAGCCCCTTTTGTCGTTCCTCATCCTTGCTGTCAATCTGCGCTGCCAACATCATCAGCGACATGAAGGTGGTCATCGCCATGTCGAGTATTGGATCATTAGTTCCCGAAATGCCCACGCCGCTGTCCTCTGAGGAAAGCAGTTTCTTCATCCAGTCCTCCGACGAAACTTTCTGCTCCTGCGGCGCATCGCTCTTGTATTTCGCCAACAGGTCATTGCCGTTATGCAGGGCCTGTAGCTTGATGTTGCCCTTCTGTCCGATTTCTGCCAAATAAGCGGCTGGATCCATATCCCTTTTTGAGCCGTCAGCCGATACGCTCTTCACTCCAAAATGCAGATGCTCGCCAGTGGTTCGTGTGCCAGTGTTTCCCGACACTCCCAACTTCTGTCCGGCATTGACCACGTCGCCTACCTTTACTGCTATGTTGGAAAGATGCAGGTAAGAGCATTGCACCTTGCTGCCATCCTCACGGCTGTATTCCACGGTAACGGATTTCCCTCCTGCCGTGTTCGCATGATGATTCACCGCCACCACCTTGCCGCCGTTCTCCGTAGCCAGCACCGCCTCATGGTTCGTCTTGATGTCAATGCCCTTGTGCATCTGCTGCTTGGTGGCATCCATCGGATCCTGGCGATTGCCGAATGGCGAGGTGATGAAGAGAAATACCTCTCGCTCTACAGGAAAGGAATACCCGGCAGACTGTGGTACATGGGCGGCAGGCATTTCTCTGCGAGGATTATTCTCCACCCCAAATGACCGACCTCCTGACCGCATCTCAGCCATCACCTCACGGTCATACTTGTCCAGTCCGTTGGCTTCAATGATGCGTTGCAGACTCGCTGCATAACCGCCGCCAGTGGCATAACCAGCCTTCTCAATGCCCTTCGTCCATCCCTTGTAGTCGTCAGGTGAAAGCGTGAAGCACTGCGCATATCGCTTGTTCTGCTTCAGGAACTGCGAATGATGCTCATAGCTGTCACCCACGCTTTTGTACTTGCAGAACTTCTCATTGGGCTTGTCGTCCGTATAGACTCCATATTCGCCGCCATTCTTCAGCCACGAATCCGTAGCCTTGATGCCGAAGTGATTGTTGCATTCGCGAGACAGTTGGCTCTGTCCGTTGCTGCTCTCCAGAATGGCTTGCGCCAAGATGACAGAGGCAGGAATCCCATACCTGCGCATCTGCTCTTTGGCTTCCTCCGCATATTGTGCGGCATACGCTGCATTCTTTCCCATAAGCCTATCTCCTTAAACTTGTATGTTGTCCTGTTTCCTGGCTTTCCTGTGCCATCTGCTTTCCAGTCTCTTGTCCAGGTGTCACCATCTCCGCGATACCACGCTTCGACGATGTTGTCTGCTTCGGCATTTCCAACTGGTCACAGATGGCTACCCGCTCTCCCGCACGAATGAGCTTCGGAAGATAGGTGTCGAGAGCATGATATGGGAATCCTGCCATTGCCAACGGTTTGCCTTCATCATCTTTGCGCCCATTGCTCTTCGTCAACGTAATACCCAATATGTTGGAAGCCTTTACCGCATCATCCTTGTAGGTCTCGTAGAAATCACCGCAGCGAAACAAAAGAATGGCATCAGGATGCTTTTTCTTCAAGTCAAGATATTGTTGGACAAGGGGAGAGATAGCAGCCTTGACTGCCTTATCTTCCTTCTTCTCTTCTTTCTTTTCTTCCCTTTGTTCTGATGCCTGTTCTTTCTGGTCTGAAGGCTTATCTTCCTGCTGTGCCATTTCCTTCTGTTCATCATGCTTCTCGACAGTTGCCGTTTCCGCTTGCTTCACCTCCGTAGCCTCTTCTTGCTTCTCCTGTGTACTTTGCTCGACGTTGTTGTCTTTCTGCAATACATCGGCAAACAACGAGGCGGCAAGGTTCTGCTTATACGAATCCCTGTCAGGAGCCACCCACAATCGTTGCCATTGTGACGGACTGACACTTCTCGGCTGCAATTTCTTGCCGTCGATAGTGGCTGCACACAGGCATTCGCCCGACTTGGCACGGAAAACTGCCACACGCTGGATGCGGTTCAGATCAACCTCCTGCTCATTGCCACCAAAAATATCCACCTTCAGATCGGGCTTAGCCTCTGCCATGGCATAATACTTCTGTGCCAATTCCTCACGCACACGCTCGATATTGTCCATCGACTGCTTCAAGGTGGTGAAGAAATGATTGAGGTCGCCTTTGTCGGGATAGACGGCAAAGCCCTCCTTACCTTCGGGCTTGATATAGAGTGCCCACCGCTCCTTGTCATCCTTCACCAACTGCACATTGTCGAAACCAATGTCACGGCTATGGGTCACGGCTTCCGTGGCATCCAACGAGGAAAGGTCTTCTATCGACCAGTTGCGCAATCTGGACACCGTGATTTTCTTGTCGGCGAAATAGCTGTCATCGGGACGGAAGCCCAAGGCTCCATCGGGATTGTAGAAACGCACGTTGTCATAACCTTCTTTCTGCAAGGCATTGGTGAAGCGTTGCTTGTTCATGCCCTTGATCTCGTTGTTCACCTCCAACGATGCCCCCTGTGGCAGCACCACATCGGCGGTCTTATTAGCATCATCTCTCACGATGACCACGGTACGCTGCTCCTCGTTGGGATGCTGCTTGATTTCGTCTGCTACGAAGTAGTGGTTGGGCAACTGCCCCTGTATCTGCGCAGTCTCTCGCTGATGCTGGTCGGTAGCATATTCCACCTTTTCACCCTGTTCGGCTTTTTTGAGCACCTTCAGTGCACCGTTCACCTCGCTCTCGATGGCATCAATCAGACAGGGGTCTTCCTTCAGCTCCCTCGTCCAGTAGTCCACCATGCCAAGGCTGTCCTTTGACAGACGGGCGGGCAGTCCCAGTTCGAGCATCTTCACACCCGAAGCAATCTCCATGATGAGACGTTCCTTCTTCACGGCATCCTCCGACGGGGCTTTGCCGTTCTTCATCACCATACCTTCACGTGCCAACCGCTGCTGATGACCGGTGGCAGACACCAACTGGCGCATCATCTCCTGTACATAGTCATTGTAGTGCTCGAAGTCTCGCTGTCGGGGCAGGTAGATGACATCCTTCTCGGTGTCGTAGTGAGCCACGCCCGTGCCGTCCTGACGGACATTCACGAGGTTGTCTTTCATCTTCTGAAGGAATCCGCTGACACGTCCATGCAACTGTTTGTCCTCCTTGTCGCCATAACCTCTGTTTTCCATCGTGCCGTCTTTCTTCAAGGCCGTAGTGTAGGCGGTTTCGTTGGCCATGGGCAGGAGGGTCTGGTCGATATTGAAGAGCACACGTATCTCACGGTTCTTCACTCCCTTGTATTGCTGCTTGTCCTGCTCCGACAACTCTGCGTATGCCTCCTTGGGGATGACATCATCGGGATGGTTGCGGTTGACGTACTTGTTCCAGTTGTAATACAGGAACGGCACACCTTTCTCATGCTCCCTCACGCTCTCACCCCGTGCCTTCGCTTCGGAGAACTGCGTAAACAGGTTGCTCTTGCAACCCTTGGCATCGGAGTCAAGGGCAAGAACAAGGGCATTGAACGGACTGACCGAAAAGCCCTTGGGATAGAGCTTCGGATATAGCTTCCCACTTGCGTTCAACCAATGCCCCTTCGCATCTACCGCACTCGTCAGTGCCTCAGTAAGCAGCGACACCTGTTTCTCCGCCGCCCGCTTCTCAAAATCTGATTTCTCTTTCATGCTTTTATTTTTTTTATTGTATTCCTCTTGGTCGTATCATTGTTTCCCGTGTCTGTTCCTCATATTGATTCGCTGCCAGCTGTCGCATCTGGTCGTTCTTGGCGAGTATGGCATTAGCCAACGTATTCAGTGGCAATGCCCCCGACTGGTACGCCCCAATCACGCTGTCAGGCAGTTGGATGGTACATGGCACATTATCGATGTTGGCAACCAAGCACCTCCCTTGCAGCATCGGGTTGCTGATGCGAGGATTGAGTGGCTCATCGGGATATTGTCGGTACTGCACACGTAACGCACCAGCACCCACCACAGTTGGCGCAATGCCTTCCTGCTGTTTCCTGCCCAGCACCTCATGTCCCGCCTTGTTGAGCAGATTGGCACCTCCCATGCCCATCAGCAACATCTTCAGTATGGGATTTTTTACGAACATTCCAGCCACAATGGAGGCCAAAGGAAGGAGACTATTGTCCATATTCAGCGATTTCGTCTTGCCCGTGAACAGTCCCACCAGTACATCGGGCAGCATTGCCAACACATAGCCAAGGTTTTTGCCAATGTCTGAAAAGCCGTCCAGCCCGAAGCTCTGTAAAAGTCCGTCCCATCCGCTTTCATTGGTCTGCAAGGCGGCTTGCTCTGGCGGTTCTACAGATGCTGTTGCCTCTTCAGTCGATGAATCAGGAGTTTCCTGCGGTTCTGCTTTCTTCTCCTTCTCAGCCTCTGCATCCAGTCTCGCCTTAACCTCCAGATACTCGTCTTCCTGTCCGGGTGCGACTATCAAGGGCACATCCTTGTACTTGCCTGTACGTTTGGCTGCTTCGTTTCTCTGAGGGTCAAGGAACGTACCTTTATTCCATGGGAAGGAGGTCTGTTCTGTTTGTTTCGTCCAATCCATAAATGTGATATTGCTCGTGGGAATCTTGTTCTTGAAATGGCTGTTGGTAGCCTTGATATAGTTGTTCTCGTGGTTCTTGATGACCTTTGCCTGTTTGCGGAATGAGGCGAAGACATTGGTGTCCGTACCGAAAACTCCCTTGCTGATACACTCCTCGACACTGACCTCTTGTTTGCTGCCTTTTTTGCCAAGGCATTCCATGCCGACATTCATCACCATATCGATACCGACAAACTTGGCGAAGGTCGCCCATGAGCCGATTCCTCCCATGGCCACGGCATCGGCACCCGCTCCAGCTGCCCATCCCGCCGCCTTCTCTGTCCGAGAGGGCTTATAGGCTGCCTCTCCTTTGGCTTCTATCTCTGCGGCAAGGGGTGACTTGTTCAATTCGTAGGGCAGACCGAACAGACTGCTCTGTGCCGCCTTGCGGATGATATAGTCGGCTGAGGATTTGGGCATACGATCTTTTATCAGTTTCTCTATCATCAGCTGCTCTATACGGTGGTCGATATAGGCGTATGCCAAATCACAACCGAGTTGTTTAGAGAGTGCATCGTACCGTTCTCGTCCTATCTCCGTCACCACCGCCTTGCGCCACTCCTCAGCCATCACGGCAAGGTCACGCTGCATGTCCTTGTTGCCGACAATAGCCTCCTTGCACATCGCCAGATAATCTTCGGTGGTCTTGCTGTTCCACTCGCCTGTAATCCTCAGCGTGGCGTATGGGTCATCACCGGGCATATTGGCAGTGGCCAATGAGCGTAGGATGCCAGCCGCGCTGTTGGAGTAGGCTCGCATCTCGTCTGCCTGTCTGTTAGACAAGTCCCGCTGTACCCTGCCCATCACGGGGGCAAGGTGACACCCGAAGTAGTCGCCCATCAGACGCTCTATCTCTGCGAATCGCTGACTGTTCTTTACTGCCATATACCTTTTTATATATTATACTGCTGTAATATCTGTTCCTTTGTCTGCTCGATGGCATTGTGATATATCTCCATCTGCTTAGGATAGTGTTTCTCCAACCATGCGTCCTTGTCCACTTGGCGGTGGATGAACTGAACAGCCATACGTTCCTCTATCTCCACGGAAGGTTCTCCCTCTTCCTTGCCATTGAACCATGCCTTTGTCCACCATCTCACGCCAGCCCGGTCGGGATAGACGCTCACCATTCTCGGTATGTCGAAACTCTGGATATCCACGTCCAAATCGGCAAGAGGATCAATGATGCCGTCATGCGTCAGGACTTGCTCTTGGAGTTTTTTTTTAATACCTCGTCCATCGTGGAGAGATACACCTGATGTCGCATGGCAAGATAGTTGAGAAAGTCGGCAATGAGCAGGTTCTGCACCTTAGCCGCCAAAGGCATACAGCGGTTGCCGATGCCCAAGGGATTAGCCATGCTCGGTATGGTCTCGTAGAAGTAATGCTTGCTCGCTCCCAACGAGAAGATGTTTCTCAACGACTGCTCCATATGCTCGGGCAGAGAGTATGCTCCCTGTTGAAGGTCCTCGAAATAGGAGGGGAGGAAGCGGAGCATCAATGTCTCTATCTCCTGACGGTCGGTGTCGTAGGGTGAAGGGATGTTCATGTCAAGTTCATTGATGCCCATTTGGGAATTGTGCTCCAATGCCTTGATATTGCCGTAGAGCATGGTGAGGAACTCCAATGGATTGATTTCCTCTCCGTCAAACCTCACCTCCATGTGCAGCAGGTCGCCACTGATGGCAATGGTCTGACCGGCCTTGACGCTTTGGGAGAAGTTGGCGAAGACATTGGAGAGGTGTCTGTAAGTCACTTCGTATTTGCCGTAGCGGATGGTCTGGTAGATGCCATGCTCCGCGTCTGACCCGATGGCAGAGACGGTTCCCGTAGCCACTGCAGACAGCAAGTAGTGGTTCACAGAGAAGTCTATGCCGTGATGGAAGAATGTTTCTCCCGTCACGGGGTGCTTCTGCTCTCCGTAACTCAAGGACATCTGCACGTCCTGCTTCGTGGGCTCCTCAAACGGCATACAGTAGCCGCTCGATGAGCGTAGTATCATTTCTTCTGTATATCTCATATCGCTGTATATTGATTATCGTTTCATCCCTCTGTTCTGGGTCTCTGCCTCTTCCAAGTTCTGCCCATGCGAAGATGTGCCGCCTCCGTTAGGCAGAGCTTGCGCCACCTTAGAATTGTTCCCGATGATCATCGCTCCAAGTAGGGCACCCGCAATCTTGCTCATCCAACCAAAGCGTCCGAATACCATGAAGGCGGCAGCCACTAGTCCGACGATGCTCATACCAGACACGTTGCCCTTGCCGATATTGCCAAAGAGATTGCCTATCATGTCGCATCCTCCGCCACCGAACATATTTCTGAAGAAGTCACTGATGCCGCTAAACTGGGTGTCCATCTTTCCGGCTACAGTGTTCACCGCATCAACGGCTTCACCAGCCTTGCCCGTCAGAAGCTGTACGTCGTTGGCGGTTTGTGCCACCGCTTCCGTGGCATTCTCGCCGATGACAGCGTCACCCACAATGCGTGCCACGCTCTTGTCCGTGGTCAGCTTCTCCCATGTCACATAGCCTGCGGCACTACCTACTGCGGCTGTCTGCATAGCCTTGCCGGCTCCCATAAGGGTGCGTTGCGGGTGGAGTGCCGCACTGCCTAAGGTTTTTCCAGTTACTCCGATGACATGGCCGGTACCTCGTGCCGCCTTGCCACCATATTTCAATAATGAGCTCCAAAATCCCATATCTCTTTATTTTATGATGATTGTTGTATCAGTTGTCTCTGTTGTCGTAGGAATAGCCACCGTTCCCGACAATTTTGTTGTCGGGTTTCAGTGTCCAGTCCTTTACGGTTTCACATTCTTGCCCACCTGCTTCCACCGCCTCTTGGCAGCCGCCGCTATCTCGGCTTTGTTCGCTTTGGCGGGTCTTGCCCCTTCGTCTATCTCCATCCAGACATCGCCCATGGTGGTGTATTTCACCGCCCTCGTCAGTCGTTTCAACTGCTTGTTCATCTTCTTCAGTTTGGGACGGATGCCGAAGACTATCTCCACACGCTCCTTTTCGGTCATCTTGTTGCCCGACAGGCATACTGTGCGGATGTCATTCACAATCTCGATGCTGTTCATAATCAGCTCGCGGTATATCTTGTTGCGCTTGGCAGACAGGGCTACGGCAAGTCCATTAGCTGGATGGGCATCTAATTGAGCCACCAATCCTCCCATGTTGTCCACCAACTGACCTATCTCGTGATAGAAACCGTATATCTGTGCAGCATAGCTGACGATGGAACGGAAGGAGTCCAAATAGTTGTTGAACTCCCGTTGCAGGTCGGTAGTGGCTTCCACTTCCTCCTTGGTCCAGATATGACCGGTGGATTGTAGCAGCATCACCTTCTCCTGGTTCTTCAGTTCTTTCTCTGCCTTGTTGGTGTACATCAGAATCATCCCCGCAAGAGTCGGGTCGTTCTGCGCCCGCACTCCTGCAAAGGATGACAACATTAATATGGAATAAACAACTATAACTCTCATATCTTATTTTCTTTATAATTAGCCACCATTCCCGACCATTCCGTTGTCGGGCAGTCACTCTCCACTCACTCTCGCCGCCCTTCTCCACCGTCCCATAGCCTGAGCCGCAATCTCCCCGTTGCTGCGGTCTATCATCCCTGCCGTCACGCTGTTCCACACATCGGTCAAGGTGTAATAGCGTATAGATAGGTAGAGCCGATGCAGCTTCTTGCTGAAGGCACTCAGCTTGTCGTTCAATGCCCACAGCGTTTTGCTGCGTTCCGCTCCTGTCAGCATGTTCTCTTTACCTCCCTTGGCGACGGCATCTTTCAGCAGTGTGAAAACAGACACCAATTCAGTGGCGGTCTCCATATACAGGTTATTCATCGAGAGGGTAGCGACAATGCCTTGCGGATTGTTGCTGATGGCCTTGCGCATCTTACACAAGGTGATGAATATCTTCACACCATCATCGTACAGATAGGTACAGGCTTTGAGGGAAGATGCATAACCGCTGGCGGTCTTTAGATAACTGTTGTACTTCTTCTCCCATTCGTGTATCTTTGTAAACTCTGCGGCGATGGTGTTCTGCAACAGGGCGGTCTTGGTCTGACCCTTGATTTCCTTTTCTATCTCACCGTTGATGGCTTCGTTGCCCTCTGCTAATGCCATCCATTCCAAAGGGTTGGCTGTCACAATCTGTGCATGGGCTGACGGCACGCTCAGTACCAATGCCACGACAATGAGCCAAATCTTATCTATTCGTAATCTCATACACGCCCTTTCTTCGTTTGTTCATTTCTACTCTTGTCCGAATCACACTCACCACATCATAGCTGTTCTTGATGCCTGTCATATCCAGTTTCGGTGTCGTTCTGTCCATCGACAACACGGTCACGCTTTTTAGTCCGCACAACTGCTGCATCAAAGTCTGGTGCTCGGCAAAGTCCACCACTCGGTACAGCTCCATATAGTTCACGCTCCGCTTAAACACTCCGTGCTCACAGATGAGTTGCTCGCTCCCGATATGGTAGCGGATGCTCCTCAGATAAATGAATCGGTAGAGTAAACAGAGGGAGGCCAAGAGACTGAGGACAAGCAACAGGGTACTATATACACAGTCTGGCAATCCTCCAACAAGGAGCATTGCCAAGCACAACAGCAACAGTGGCAGCTCGTTAATGAAATACTGCCCGATGCTGGGTCGTAAGGTGATGATGCTGTTATCTTCTTGTCTCATACGCTTCTATGATATGTGTTCTTTTCTTCTTTTTCCCTTTGTTTCTCTGCCTTGCCGGCTGCGATGAACTCGGCATAGTCAAAGGTGTCTGGTTCGCCTTTTGCAATCAGTTCTGCCGATTTCTTGTTGAGCAGCGCATCGTTCCAGTCCTTGTAGCAACCCAATGGGTGGTAGGCTTGCACATGCTCATGTTGGAAGCCCATCTCTGCTGCTACCTTCCTGAAGTTTGCCACAAACTGCCATCCGGCATCATCCTTGTCAAAACCCAAATAGTGCCGTGCGTTGGGTGTGATGGACAGAAGTCCTCGCATCTGCCCCTCGGTAGGTGTGCCACCCGTAGATACATACACCATCTTCACAGGGTTTATCTGATACTCTGCCATTGCATCGTAGGCACTCTCAAACCATACTATCTCGCTTACTTTATCCAACGGCTTTCCCGTCAGATTGGCAATCCACAATCCTTCACTGCTGTTGCTCCCCTCTGCCTTGCCCTTATAACCGCCGCTTCCATCTATCTTTGGTCGCCCTCGTTCCTCAAAGCCCACGGTCTTATCGGACTCTTTGGGCAGCACAAGTGGAAAGGCAAGATTGGCAAAGGTGAGTCCATCTGTCCGATGCTTGGTAGCCAGACAGAAATGACGATGAAAGGCATACTGCGTATAGAGGTCGATGCCTCGATATTTGAAATAATGATAAAACTTCTTCTGCGTCTCTCTGTCCTGCGGATTGAACTTGTGGATGTCGTAGTCATTCAGGTTGAATGGCTTTCCGTCCTTTCTTGGTTCTACGATTTTCGAGGGTCTGTCCTCGATGGGTTGATTGAGCAGTCGGTTGCAGACAAGGTTGACGAGTCGGTCTGGTGCCATACCTGCCTTATTCTCAGAAAACATTTCAGGATGCTCCTTGATGAACGAAATAACATTATACACCTTCTGCTGCGGCGGTTGGAAGCAACACTTTCCGTTCTGCGTGACAATGAACTTATCGCCACGCACCCGTCTGCCCTCACTGTCAGTACGCACATACGACGGATAACGCAAACCATCTCTCTTGTTCAGATGATACCCTGCGTCCACCAGCACTTCCTGTATGCTCAACCTATCCAGAAAGTCATCGTATGTCAGCTCGTTGCTCATTATAAATTGTAAATTATAAATTGTACATAGTTAATATCCTCTCCTTATCTCCGTGGCAACATGATTGGCTTCTGCCTCAAAGTACCTTGCCGCAATCTCCTGTGGTGAATCCACCCCCGGCTTGAAGTAAGGACGTGGACCTCCATGATGTTCTGCATACAATTCCGGGGCAGGATGGTGATGATGGTGGTTCATGTCATGAGCTACCTCTGCCGTAACGACCGCTCCTGCCGTCAGTGCCGCCAGTATCTTCGTACCCAGTCCGGCATTGGCTTCTGGACGTGTCTTCATATCGACCTCATTGAATACCTTCGAGAACAGTTTCATTCGATGGTAGTCATCCACCGCCAAGAATTTGTCGTAGTCCTTCTGCTTGATTTCGTGCGTGATGGCTTCACCATTGATAATGGCGGTCATCCGGTACTTATCCTCGCCTTTCTTTTCTCCCTCTGTTTGTGGAACTTTCTCTACCATGATGTCACCGACTTCCACCTCACGTCCGTGTGCTCCCTCACGATACCAACCCTTGTTTTCATTGAGCAAGGCAAGGTCTTCACCTCTCACCATGGCATCGCCTTGCAATACGTCACGTCTGACAGTCTCTTCCTCTTCCAACGGAAGCAACCGTTCCTCGTCTTGTTGCTGTCTCTGTTGCAACTCCTGTTCAAGTTCAGGATGCAGATGCAGGTCGATGCGCTCCTTGCTGTTTAGTGTGTCCATCAGGATTCTGTCTGCAAAGTCGTCCTTGATGATGCCATTCAGCAGCTCCAAGCGTTGAACGACGGGTACTTCCTTGATAGAGTTGGAGGTGAGCTTCTTCAGTTCCTCTTCCGTCAGGTCATACACCATGTCGGCATTGGCGCTGTTTGACTGGATGGTCAGCGTCTTCGCGTTCTCATCAATGATGATGCCATGCGAAGTTAAGCATTCCTGCCACTTCTCATTGGTGAAATAGACAGGTGAGGTAATCAGTTCCTTATAAGGCTTGGCTGGTTCCGTGCTTCTCGGGCGACTGATGGATGGTGTGATGATTCCTTCCAAATCTTTCAGCACATCCTGTTGCTGTGGACTATAACTCTGCTGCTGTCCCTTGTAATAGAATCCGTAACCGCCGCTCTGCAATTCGCCGGGCTTCATCCTTCCGTCCCAACGCTCCGGAACAATCGGTGCTTCAGGAAAGAACAATCGTCCTCCGACTCTACGAAGATGGAATCCCTCCTGGCTGCGTGGAGTCCAACCAAGGAAAGGAGGTGGCATACCAATGCGCCCCATCCGTCCATACTCGCCGATACCAACACGATAGCCGTACAGTCCCATAGCCACACGTCCGTTGGCATTGCGTGCATGAACGAAGTTCTTGGGCATATAGAAGTCGTTGCCCACAATACTCGTGAAGGTATTGTAGGCCAACTTGTTGGCATGATTCGTTCCCCAGTCGGTCAGAGCCAACATCTGCTTCTCGGTGATGTTATAGGTGAGCAGCGGACTGTCGTGACCTTGCACCACAAGCTGATAGCCGCTGCCATTGCTCACCACATGAGCCTGCATACCATTGCGCATGAGCAGGTCACGCATCTCTGGCTGCAGGTCCATCTGTCGGGGATTCGTATTCTTTCTTATCGCCATACTTATTCTTCACTCTTCATTCTTCACTCTTCACTCTTCATTTCTCAAGCTTCTCCGTTCTCTATTGCCTTCTCCAGTTCCTCATCCTTGTGATGTACAAACTGCTCCGCACTCTCTTCACAAATGCAGAGTCCGTTCTTCAGACAATAGCTTTCATATTCTTCCTGCCATTCAGCAGAATGATGGTTGACATACTCCAACCAACCGTACTCGCCGCTTTGCATCTTCTCAACGAGCACATCCTCTGGATAATATTTGTTTGCTGCCATATACTTATTATATTATGTGTAGATTACTTGTGCATGGAAAAAGAGGCGCGGTTGCGTTCTCCGTTCTTCTTCTGCTCATTCCATAGTTCTTCTGTATACTCCTCTTCAGGCACATAGTCGAGATTACCGTCATCGCCCATGACCCAACAGCCGTAGCAACCGAAGGTGTATTTGTCCCACTCTCGCTTGGTGTTCTCCTTCCACTTCTGACTGTCACCTTGGTTGATTCGAATGCCGGTCTTGTCATTCAGGTCAATGCCTATCGTCACTTGTTCATCCTCCATGATGAGCGTGAGTGGCTCACCCTTCTGCATCACGGTCAGCTCTGCCGAACTCAGTTTCAGCTCATCCTTCAGCACCTCTAAGTTGCGCCCGATGACAGGCGTTGGCACGGACATCACCTGATTGGTCTCCGTGTCAATCTGCACGAAAGCCTTGCTGCTTCTGCCTTCCGCATCCTTCACGTCGGCAAGGATAGCCTTTCCATCCAGCAAATCCTCTTGCTGTTCATGAGTGAATGCCTCCAACGGCGACTTCTCCAGCTGCGGATAGAAGACCACATCCACCTTGCCGTCCTCCATACGGACCAACGCAAATCTGGTGCGGCTCTTCTGCGTCTCGCCCTCATCATTAGTCACCTGAATGGGCAGCAACGGCGAACGTCGTCCCTGACCAATATCTTCCAATGCCCACAAGGGCAGGTCTTCAATCTTTTCTTGTGTGAGACCAAAACGAGCCAGTGTCTGATAAGGCACCTCGCTCTCTTCAAATCGTACTTGCTTCATACTTTAACTTTGAATTTGAAATTAAACTCATGCAAAGTTACTCCTACTATTATATACAATCACTCTATGGCTTCTCACATCCTCAATCTTTTGACGATTATTATTATTTGAGTTTGATTTCTGCTCAAAAATCAAACTCGATTGCTATATTATGTTACAATCTACTTGTCTTCCCTTTGTTCTTTATGCCAGTCAAAGAATTGCTTGTTACTTTTGCGCCATGAAACGATTTATACTCATCACAATAGCAGCAATATTCTGTTCATCAGCAACAGTATTCGCCCAGTTCAACACCGTCACGCAGACCAACGCACGCCGCAAGGCTGTGCCAAAAACGACGCAGTCCGCAACATCCGATCAACAGCCCCCGTGCTCGATGCATCAGCAGCGAGACTCTCTTGCCTTTACCCAAATACAAAACCAAACGGAGCAGACCGACCGCCTCCCGGCACTTGTCAGTCCACTCCGTCATATCTCTGTCACCAGCCCTTTCGGCTATCGCAGAGACCCATTCACAAAAAGAAAAGCCCTACACAACGGGCTTGATCTGAAGGCTGATTACGAACCTGCATACGCCATGATGCACGGCGAGGTCATCAAGGTAGGCAGGGACAAACGTTCAGGCCTGTATGTCACCCTCCGTCACGGTGACTTCACCGTCAGCTATTGCCACCTCTCACAAGTCCTCGTCACCAAAGGCATCCACGTACATCCCGGCACCATCGTCGCCCTGACAGGCAACAGCGGTCGCAGTACAGGGCCGCATCTTCATTTGACATTAAAAAAGGATGGCAAGAACATCAATCCTGCCATCCTTCTTAGTGTTTTGGAAGACCGTATAGGTTACCTAGTACCAAAATAATACCCATTTGCTATTCTTACTTGAAATCACATTTATTATTTTTACTCAACTAAAAACAAAATCAAACTCAAGCAGCTGATAAACGCAATATAAATCCTACCAAAAAACCACCTAATGCAGCAAATAAATAGGAAGAAGCATTTTCAACCTTATTCTTGTTGACAAAATAACAAATGATTCCAATCAAAGGAATTAGGAATGAACAGATGAGAGCAAACACGCCAGCTTTTTCTGATTTTTCTTCAGCCATAATTTTGATGTTTAAAAGTTATTTGAATTTTACAGATTCGAGCAACTCGTCCACATAGTCGGTAGAGTTATCCAAATCATAGAAAGAAGCCACAAACACTTTACCTGTTTCGTCATCAAAAAGAAGATAATAACGCCAATAAACATAAATACCATTCACATAGTGTTTGGTAACCCTATACAAACAGTCATTACCATTTACGTTTATGGCCCCTCTATTGACATTGTCTGTACTATAATTCCTTATATCTTCATCTTTCCAACTATTCCAATAACTATCAAAATTTTCAATTGATTTGTCTGAATCATAATCTGAGCACATAGTACAGCTGCCTATTTCATCATTATTGATACTAAACACGGTTGCACTTGTCCCTTCGATATCCACCACTTGACTTTCACACTCAAAGCTATCAGGAATAGTAAAAATCACGCGTCCGTCTGTTCTTTGATTATATGAAAGTTCTGTTTTTCTCAACTCAGTTTCCTGGTTAGTTCTTGAATCTACCAAAGAGTTAATTTGAGAATAGCCTACAATAAATAAAAAGACAGGAAGAAGTACAGAAGCAGCAACTAGTGCCCAATCGGTAGAAGATACTTTTCTGAATGACTTAGGTAAAACGTCTTGAACCTGATTAGAGAATGTCAGATATAAGAACCAAATAATTCCCCAAATGAAACTTCTTACGACCTGTGTTACACTCTGGAGTCCATTCTCTTCTGTAGATCCACTAATTAAAACAAATAGATTGGTCAAGAATACAAGAGCTACATATGTTTTACCCCAGAATACCGCATTTGGCTTTCTATTTACAAATGAATAGACAGTAAATCCTGCCACAGCTAAAATGAGTAATCCAGTAACAATATCTACAGCGCCTAAACAGAAATTGCCAGCATAATCAGCAGCATTAAATGTGGCTATAGGATATATCGCACTGATTAATCCTCCAACGATAATGGCAAAAAAGAAAAAGGACAGCCATCCATGAATTTCTGTATTTGATTTTAACCATTCACTAGTAATTTCAACAGGTTGAGAATCATTAGATAGTGGAGTCTCACCAGATGGCTCTTTTGTTAAAGTAGTGTAATCCTCGACTTTGTTTATTTTTTCAGTAAACTGTTCTTTAATTGGCCGCCAGTTATTGATGGGATAGTTTGTTAAATCAGTATGTAGGTCTTTGTTTGCCACAGACTGATCATCGATAGCTAAGAAGGTGTATTGATATTGAAAATAATAATCTTGAAATAGATTATTCAAAACATTCACTAGTGACCCATTACCAGTTCCGCTATTAACAATTCGATAAGCATAATTATTAATAATGCTCTGACTAGGTTTTTCATCGATTAAAATTTCATATTCTGTTTTAGAGACAGAACTTAAACATGAACTAACGGCATCCTTTCTATTCTGTGCTAAGGCTGATATTACGTCAAATACTATACCTTGCAAAGAATCCCCAGAAATATCCATTCCGTAAGGAATATTGAGGTAAGCTGTAAGATTATCTCCAAGTCGATTAGGTATTATTTTGCTTACAATAAGCATGATACCCGTCTTAACAGGAGATAATAATAATATGGATGTACCTGATGTTTTACCAAACAACTTGTCATAACAGGTTCTTACATCCATGACATGATTTAACCATTCTGCTTCTCGATTAGAAGCATAAATCATCTGACGTCCACCTGAACAATGGAAACAAGCTGTTTCTATATGACCTTTCATTTTGCTTAAATCTTATTTGTATTTATTATAGGAACCACGTAAAGAAACATCCAATTCGTTGATCATAGTCATTGGTATACTTGAAAAGACCTTGATCTTTTAAGTATTTCTTGTAATAAATACCGAAATCAAGATTCTTGCTAGCAAAGCCTACCTGAGGTTCAATCGATAAAGTTTGTTTATTTACACCGAAATATTCACCTTCTGAAAAGTTGAAACCGAATGCTGCATTACAGCCAATATAAAATTTGCTATATGTGCCAGTTTTAAAGAGATTAAATCTTAAACCTACAGGCACTTCTACAGCATGAGCAACGGTAAGCACAGAAGAGTCGTCCCAATAGTAATCGGCATCACTGTCTAGATACATCAGATATGAATACTCAGCCCCGAAAAGCAGATTAACAGGATCATCCCATCTACCGAATCTGAACTTTAGACCCGTACCAACAGCCATTATATCGTCAAGGTAGTCTAAATGAAATACATTCCATCCTACCATAAAGCGGTTCCTCCACCAAGCTTTATGAGCTGCAACCTTTCTCTGATGTTCGTAATATGCTTTGTCTGATTTTACTTTATTGATGTAACGTTTTACCAAAGCTTTGGTATCATCATCCTTTGCATATGACATAGCTTCATTCATATTATACTCTGATGAATAAGTAGAAAGAGAAGCTCCGAGTAAAGCCGCTAACCTGTTTGACGTTGGGTTGTAGTAAGGATTTGATGTTGAAAGAGAATTAAGATACCTTCTTACTTTTTCAACATCAGAACTTGAAATTACGTCATCAAACTCTTTCTTGTCGTTAATAGCCTTAAGGTGCTGAGCAGGAAGTCCAGACAAAGTCTGAAAGTTATTTGCATCTTTCAAATATGAATAAGCCAATGTGTAATTATTGGTTGAAAAATACCTCTCACCTTTAAGTATATTGAGTCGGTATTTAGCTTGATTGACATACGATGAAGAAGGAAAACTCTGAATAAATGAATTTAATTTGTCTTCATCGTTGGTATTCTTGCAATTGTTCCATTCTATTTCAGCCTGAATGTTCTTTATAGCTTTGTTTGCATCTTCCTTATATGCAAGGATTGAGGAATTAGACAAATATGAGTTATAAGCACTAATTGTATTTTGTTCCTTAGCCTTTTTCCACATATTATAATCCTCGATACGTTTCTTTGCTTGTAAAACGTATTCGCTATTAGGATATTTTGATATGAAGTTCTCTAACGAACTTGTTGTACCAGCGTTACATGCATCTAAATAAGCTTGATAAATCAGTTGTTTCTGTTTCTTTATTCCAGACTCACAACTTTCCAACAATTCCTTTGCTTTAGAATTGTTAGGATCAATTTTTAGCAAGCTATTTAATGTGTTTTGAGCAGCCACATAATCGCCTTTTGCAATATAATTTTGAGCATCAGATAACTTTTTATTTATCATCGTGCTCTTGTCAAATTGCTGCATGGCCATAGTACCAGCGAACACATTATTTGCACTTGACATTGTAATCATGCCAAGTACAAAAAATACGATTATGAATTTATTAAACTTCATATCAATTGGATTTCTACATGTTATAGCAATACGCTTCATTCTCATTCGTAATCAGATAAGTACCACTGTCGGTAAAAGTAATCTTATCCGGCTTAAATGATATAGATTTCAGTTTGACTTCTAAGTTATTTGGAATGTTACTATAGAAGATGCCGTTCTGACAAATTACAACTAAAGCGCGATTGGTTACACAAGCATATTTAATATGTCCATATTTATCGCTCGCCTTATTTAGATTTGATTTATCTGTAGAGTTTGAAGCATATATGTGTTTGTCTGTAATGATGACAAAATCCCCATTCTCAGCTATTGAAACACAATAAATATCTTCTCGGTCATTATTGAACTGATTTAGCTTTAACTTCATGTCATCAGGAACATATCCGTACCATCCATTGCGTCCATAAACTATGCAATAATATCCAGAACTTGTCGCCGTAACAGATTTAAATGTTTCTTTGTTACCATTCAATTCTTTTATTTTTGCGACAAATGAGCTATTAAGATTTCCTGTTGTTGCATATCCATTGCCACCATAGACGGCAACACCTGCTCCACTTTCCGTTAAAGCACCTAATCTGCATTTTCCCCAACCTTTAATGCATGTTGTCAAATAAGAAAGTCCTGACGCATTATCTGTATACGCTCTTGTAGAGCCAGACATCGAAACTCCGTTCTTTGCATAGGTTTGAGATTGTGTTATATTGATTCTCTTCTCAACACCACCTGCGGAAAGAACAAAATAATCAGTACGTTGATTACCTGTATAGTTTGCATCAACAGATAAAGTGAGGGTATTACCTTCTTGCATTAAATGCCCCCAGGAATATGTATTTGTGGAAATCTTCCAAGTGTTGTTGGTGCTAATCGTGATAGATTCTTGACCACCTTCTGAGGCAAAGAACATTTCTGTCTTTGTAACATTCAGATACGGTGAGCTTGAATAAGATGAACCGGATTGAGAAACATTAATTTTTATCTCTTGGCTCCCTGATTTTAGCTTGAAATAGTCGGTTCGTGAAGACGTGCTGGAATTAGCATCAACTTTCAGTGTCAATGTATTGCCACTTCGGGTTAAATGTCCCCAACTAGCAGGATTAACAGAGATTGACCATGAAGGTCCAGACACTGTAATTGTTTCAGTTCCTCCATAAGAACTGAAAGACAAGTTAGATTTAGAAGCAGAAAGGGTGCTACTATATGAAGTTCCTCTATTAGTCGAATTTGAGCTAGAACTAGAGCTATTGCTACGAGATGATGCAACAGGCTTTCCCCCATTATTACATACAGCCAAAAGTTCCTTGGCTTTTGCATTATTTGGATCAAGTTTCAGAACACCATTCAGGTAATTTTTAGCTGCTGAATAATTCCCATTATTGATGTACTCTTGTGCCTTCTTCAACTTCTCCTTTATCATAGTTGATTTGTCAAATTGACAAATACCATTTACAGAGGTCGAAGCAAAAGCCAAAGAGGCAGATTGACCGGTCAGTAGTGCAATCAATATGATTGCATGGGAAAGTTTCATAATCAGTTCATTAGTTCTAACAGATGTAATTCTTTACTCTCTTTGGGATTAAAAACTTTAATAGTCTCGAAGCATTTATCTATAAGGTTGTTGAGATACGGAATAGTCCAATTCTCACTATAGACATCTCTATAATAACGAGTATTCTTTATCTTATCAATGTAAGTTAATGCTTGCTTTTGACCAGTAAAAGGATTACCCAATCCCTTATCGTTCTGAGCCTCTATAAATATAGCATTAAGTTCCTGTGTAAACTTACCATATTCATTTAGCAAGAACCTCAATCTTCCAAACTTGCTTTTCAATTCTGGAGAATACATCTTCTCAAAGTTTTCCATTGCCTGATTCACTCGGTTCTGGTCATACTTCTTTCGCAAACAATCATTTGATAATCGAGCAACAATTGTGTCTGCAAAAAGAAGATAACTATTAAGCCTTTCAATCTTTTTGTTCTGAACCTTAATTGTTTGCTCATAATCATAAAGCTTACCATTTAATGAGGTCTCTGACTGCTTGTACTGTGCAATTAGACCTTTTAAACGATCTATTTCATGTTGAAGAGAGTCGACTTTAATAACCTCAACGGGAGTCTCGGCAACAACTTCAACTGTGTTTTTTAGTGTATCTTGTTCCTGAGCATTTATACCTAAAGGGAACATGACCACAGAAAATAGTAAAATGCTGAATTTCTTCATAATTAATTATTGAACGTTGCATTTGAGTAATAACTTCCAGCACGGCTTTCGAGTGAACTTATATCAGATACTCTTCCATATGTGCTTCTTGCATTATTCTTATATTCATCAAATTTTTCGGAAATGCTTAACGCTATTTTGTCATATTCTGTTTGACTGTAATTATAGTAAGGTCGTAGCCTTTCTACTTGCCCAGCCAAATAAGAATAATGAGCTTGTTCCAAACGAGTAGATACGGAATTTAAACGTGAAACGAGTTCTGTACAATTATTAATAGGTGACATTGAAGCATACTTCTTTGCTGTTGCAATTTTCTGCTTTGCTGCTTGAATACCATTATAACCACTAACAGAAGCGGCTCTCTTTGCTTCGTAATATGCTACAATCACATTATGAACTTCATTTAGAGAAGAATTCGCAACGCCCTGAATAACGATTTTATTTTCCGTAGTTACAAGACCTTGCAATTCTGAAATACGAGTATTTATTTTCTGTAATTCTCCCTCATTCCATACAGATTTACTAAATTTTGAATTACATGCAGACACATAAGTTGGAACGTACTGCGTTGCAAATAACTCCAATAATTCATTTCTTTCTTGATTGGTTAAAAAAGAGTTGGCCAGTTGCAAATCAAGTTCATGAGTAATAGCAACATAGAAAGAATCTAAGGCTAAGTCTGTATTTGCAGACTTAACCTGAGAAATATCTTTCTTGTCGGAATTGACATATTGATTTTTAAATTCCAGTTTACCAGGAGGAGACACAATGGTCTTATAATATGCCATTACGCCACCAACCGCAAGTAATATGGCAACTACGAGCAATATGATTTTTATTGATTTATTCATAATTATAGTCCTCCATTTGTAGTCTTTTCACTTTTTCCTGTTCCTTTCTTAGCTGGTGAAGCACCAGATTTACCAGATGTAGAACCAGATTTGCTCGCATTTTTCCCACTATTGGCACCTACATTAGGATGAAATCCTCCATTATTAGAAGAAGGTTTGGGAGTCTGATCTCGATCCAGCCAATTAATATAATTTGTAAGACTTATCTGCTCATCATCAGGCTTATTATATGTTGGATTGTGTGAGCCTTGTTTTGGATTCCAACCATTACTTAATGTCTTATTCGCAGATTCACATACTTTCTTAAATTGTTGAGATTTTGAAAGTTTATCATACCAATCATTTAAGAGACTGGACAAATCAAAAGTATTCATATCCTCAAACAGGCCTATTAGGTCGGGATACGTCTCCATATCTGACTTCGTCCAAGTAGAGTTGCCATCAAGATATTTAATAGCAGCATCAAGAGAGATGTCTGCGGTACCATTCTGTCCTGATTCAACCTGATTGTCGGCTTGATTTTGAATGCTATCATCAGTTTCCGTGGAACCTTCTAAATTATACTGTTGGGCAGGACGATCTTCTTCCCAAGGCGGAAGACCAAACTTGAAATGATGAGTGTCAAGCCATGCGTCAAATGCAGCATAAGCAATGATAAGCATAACAACAGCCAATGCTGCAAAAAAGCCCCATAATCTCTGTTTCCAAACGAACCACGAACTCATTCTTAAGACCTTGTTACCATGGTTTTCTTCTTCAAATTCATACCCTCTGAGAGGGGAATCGTATTTTGAAGAAAGATACTTAGATTCCAATGTCATTTCTGCATGCTTGCCATTGGCCAGTTCTATTGTTGTTTGATAAGACTTCACCTTACGATTTAAAATAATTTCACAGATTTCGTTAAGTAATAGATTTCGTTTATGTTCAAAAGGTTCGTAGTCAGGTGCAGAATATTTAACTGTAGCCTGACGACAATCTTCTTCATAAAGAAATACTTCCTGCCCATTTGTAATATCAGTGCCATTAATGGAAATACGCACATCTTCAATCTTTTCATGATTGCGGTTATAAACCGTAAACATGGATGGATTGATACGCTTTTTCCATTTTACTGTTCTTGGATCGATGAAACATTTCTGCCCATCTTCCTGAATAGTAATAGGGGGTAAAATCACTGGTTCAAAACCATCTCGCAGAGCAAACAATTGAATTCGATCCCCCTTCTTGGTTAGAACTGGGGAATTGAACTCTTGTTTTGTGGAGAAAACAATCTTGGTTCCTCTACCAAGAAGACGAACTTCTTCTGGTGATGGTGCCTTAAAGATACAAGTCTTTTCAATTGTTATCTTTGTTAAATCTTTGAATCTTGAGACTTGTTCCTTTGCAATTTTAACTTCACTGTTCTTATCTAGAAGAAATATTGCCTTGAAATTTGAATAGTATGGCTGATAACGATCAGTATCTAGGATTTCCTTCATGCTGTAATACACGTCAATAAATCGCACACCGAACTCTTCGCCAGATGAAGGAACATAAGATGCTGCATAATCTTTCTTAGGATATTCTTTTGAGAAGAAAGATTCAATATCTGAAATATAATCATTCAGGTTTGATTGAGAGAGAATATTACGTACATAATTATATGTGTTCATAACATCCTCACCACTTGCTTCAATAGTATTTGGGATATAAATCCATCCACTAAGGAAGTCGCCAACACGACCAGAGATTGCTCTAAGTTGAGTTAAGAAACAACCTCCTTCATCGAAAGACATAAATGTCACGATATTATCTGTTCCTTGCAAACCATTAAAGAGTTTAAGAAACTCTCTAATATCTACAACTTTATTTGTCCATTGACCTTTATTGCATTCAATGGCATTACCCGCACCCTGACTTGCGAGCTTTATTGCGAAACCTAACTTGTTCATTATCTCTTAAATAAATTGAATCCTTTTTGAAGTTTACCATTCTTAAATCCCTTAGAACGCTCAAGCAACTTGCGAACGACATTGCTGGCTGGTCTCTCGTCAAACAGACAATAATCCTGAAAGCATACTTGACCAAGAGAGAATGGAACTATTTCCACATTTCCATTATTAATTTCACAGTCTTTGCAAATCTTAACAAGTCCATTGTAGAAACCACCATAAGTTTCCGAAATGTATTCTCTTAAGATACTTGATAATTGACCTTTACCAGCCTTAGCCTTATCTACCTTAGTTATCATTAAATAGATGGCATCTGTATCATCTTTGAAAATACCAGTTCGTTCAATGTAGCGAAGTGCACCGTCAAGATATACATTCTGAGTAAGACCTTCATACTTTCTGTCATCTGCGCCATATTCAAGCACAAAGAAGTGAATCTTTCGGTTCTTAGTACGATTATCTATCAAGACACGAGTAAGAGTGTCGAGTGCATCCATTTCATCATCACTCATATCCTCATTTGCATCAGACTTATACATACAACGAACCAACTCACCTGCTAAGTCAATACAGGTTAGTGGATGAACTGCATTATTTTCATCTTCAAGGTCAAATCCCATCTCGTATGTTGAATAGATGGATGTTCCTTCCGGCAAAGTACCTACACGGTCATTTGATTTGAAAAGAGCTGCCAAACGAGTCATATAGCCATAGCCCTGGCAATCATTATCCTGGCACATGCTCTTTGCAACGCGACCATTGCCTGCAACGCTAAGAATTGCTCCTAATGCACAACTCTTACCAGAAGATGGAATACCCCAGAAATAGATTTCGGTAGATAGCTTATTGATCTTATCTAATTTACGCGGTATAGCAAAACCTTGAGTTGTTTCACCATTGACAAGGTGTCTGATGAAAGCCGCATTAATACCGATTGTCTCGAAATCATCATAATCGAGATAACCATTATCTAGAAGCATATTCACAACAGATGCACGCAGAATGTTATGGTCTGCCTTAAGCATAGCCATCAGGTCTGAGTGTTTGATTTTACCTCTGTCCAGATATCCTACTATGGTTTTGTAGATTTCATCATCAGTATTAATGACAGCTTTGTCTGCCTGTATATTTTTGATACGTTTGACAAGCGCGTCTATATCGAAGCCTATAAACTCTTCACGGCGTAATTTGTTTATGAGCTTCTTTGCCTCTACACAATGTATGTCATCAGGGTTTTCTTCACAGAATCTACGCAATTCTGGAATGCTGTTTTTATCAACAGACTCCCAGGCATTAGCAGAAGCCTTATGTACTTCTGCCTCCTGCAAACTGCGAATAAGTGAACGAGCTTCTTCTCTGTGGGAACCATCAGGATATGTGGACAAATACTTTTCAAGAGCTTCTATACTTCTTGAATTTCTTGCATTTGTCCAATCCTCTTGTTCGGATCCCGCAATTTTACGCTCAACTTCTTTCCTCACAGAAGCTGGGAAGCAGCCATCTGTGTCATCACATAGCTCATCGAATGTTACAATGCCACTCTTGATGTAACCAACAAGTTCATCAGCAGTGTACATGTCAACATTCTCGAGTATAGCTAATTTACTTGGCATATTATATTATTGTATTATTCTTTTGGATTATTACCGTATTCATTAGAACCTTCATCACTTCCTCCAAACATAAGGACAAAAACATAGAAGGGTATCAATTGGTACCACCCTGAGTTTCCTCTATCATGGCAGCGTTTTGCATTCTGTGCCCATATGAACCAAATCATAGGAATGAACGAAATTAAAACGAACAAGGAGGCTCCCGCAGATGGATCAGGAGTTGCCATCATTGCGTTAATTACTCCATACCATATCATATAGATAAGGAAGGACAGACAATATTCTGTTCTTCTGATTCTTCCATTAAAAGAGAATGGTCTTTTGAACATTCCTTTGTTAGAAGGAGTGTTAGAAGTTGATGATACTTTCTTTTTCGCAGGTTCAACAGTAGGGGTATCTGTTGCGGTGACAATTGAGGCTTCTGGTATAGTTATCTCAGAAGGAATATCCGTATCTATGGCTTTTGGAATTTCTATATCGTCTGAAGGATCTTCATCTAAATTAAGAGTTGGTGCATCTTCTACTGTAGGTGCTACTTCTGGTGCAGAAGGAGTTGCTTCAGTTGTCTTTGCTGCAAGTCTCTCTTCGATGCGTCTGCGCATTAGAGGAGTAAGATTACCACTTTTACTCAGTTCATATACTGTTACCGTGCCAGCCTTGATTGCTTCGACAATCTGATCTGCGGTATATTCTCTTAAATTGTTAAGTATATCTGATTTTGTTGCCATAATGAGATTATTTACATTGTAAATGAAGCGTAGTCGTCATCCTCGTCGTTAGACTTTGCTTTCGAAGGAATCGGTTCGTCATCTTCTTCGTAAGATTCAATTTTAACTTCTTGACGTTTTTTGATAGGTTTAGATGGTTCTATAGTCATACTTGACGAACGAGATGCACCCTTTTCCATTCCCAAGAGACGCAATTGGCTCTTAGTGTGTCTATCCTGAAGGAAATAAGGGAATAACAAGGCAAAGTACAAAACGATTGAACCGAGAATAGATACAATAGGAGGAAATGCTGTGCCTGTAAATTTACCAGTGAGTCCATCAAGACCTGCATCAACAGATGCAAGACTTCCACTTACTTCACTAAAAGTGTTCACCTGATTATATCCATTGAACTCTTCATTATTCATTTTGTGACTTGAAAAATCTGCAAGTTGAATATTCCATTCATGAATAGCTTTCTTAATCTCTTTCGTATTTCCTAAAAGGAAAACATTCCAAGTGCTTGCACCATTACTAGATGATTCTATCCACTTTGTTGCTTCTGTTTTCAAAGAATCATAATTTTCAGAAATAAGCTGAAGACGTAATGCCTTTACCATATTCCCCTTTTGGATTTGTTCACTACCTTTGGTAAAACCACAAGAAGTAAATTCTCCAGGTTGTATGCTTTGATTATTAATTACTCTGTCAAGCATGTGTTCATAATTTGCTATTCGCTCTTTTGAGTATGAGTCATAGTCAGAAAACATTTGCTTTGAGGCAGTAATAGCATCTGTAAAGTGACCTACAATCTCTTCGTCTTGGCTTTGTACTGTTCCAAAGTGATAGAATGGCAACATACAAAGAATAAACACGATAGGAGAACCAAATATGAAAACACGTTCTACCCAAATACGCTTTGCGAATTTTTTAGTTGTAGCCTTCATCATCTGTGCTCCAATGAAGAACACAAACAAAACTATATCTATTACAACCATGGCGATGGAAGCCTTTGTAAAGTCTCCATCCGTCATATAGGTTACACCTACGAATGTTATATAACTTAAAACAATGAGAGCCAAAAATGCTATTATATGCCCCCATGAGAATTTTAATTGTTCGTTCATTATCTTATCTATTATTCGGTAACAGTTTTTCTAATTCGGTTATTTTTTTCTTGTACTCTGCAATCTGCCTGCGAATTGCATCATAATCCGTCTCATTGGTTTGTTGAGGAGGAGTTTGAGGTACAGGGGTTTCTTCGATTTCCACTACACGACGAGCTGAAGAATCATCACCTACTCCATCAGGAACAGGTCTTAATTGTCTTTCCTCGGGTTCACTAAAATCACCTCTTTTCACAGCAGCAAGGGCTTTGTCAACCAATACCATTGGAGGAATATAGCCATACACATCTGCTCCTGTTTTATAGAGAACATTACGAGCTTGTGTCACTGTCAAATCCTTTTTCAGAGATTTCATTAAAGCTATAGTACCAGTAACAATAGGTGCTGCCATGCTTGTACCATCACAAGACTGGAATCCTCCCCTTGGGAACGAACTATAAACACCTTTTCCTGGTGCAGATATATCAGAACATGGTCCGTAGTTTGTGAAATCCGTTGGATAAAGATTCTTATCAACTGCTGCAACTACTATAGAAGAAGCATTTCTGTTTTCAGGAGGGACGCTCGACAGAATATCATCATTACCAGCCGCAAACACCAAAATGCATTTCTTTTTTGCGGCGAGCATACATACTCTTGCCCAAAGCCTTTCTACATTTTTGAATTGAGAGCGAGCAATTTGATCCTGCTGCTCTGGAGGAAGCATGTTTAGCCCTTTAAATGATGGACAAACAGAAAGATTAACAACATCTGCATCATGATGAACAGCATACATAACACCTGCGACAAGTGCTGATAATGGACATTGTCTATTGTCGAATACCTGTATTGGCATTAACTGACAATTAGGCGCGACTCCAGCTGCTCCTTCATTAACATAGTCCGCACAACCAGCAGCTAGACCTGCAGTGTGAGTACCATGACCATCACCGAGACTTAACCTGTTATCCTGAGTAAACACATTGTAAGCATCTACGATTCTTCCCTTGAACATTGGATGTGCAGCCTCAATACCATCATCGACAACTGCAATTTTAACGTCTGAGGAGCCCTTAGTAATAGCCCAACCTGCCTGAAGGTTTATTGCTTTGATATGCCAACCTTTGTTTACGGACTGAGCACTTACCTGTCCATTTAACTCATAAATTTCTTCATCAAAGACAATAAATTTATGATTTGGAATCTTACTGTTAATGTTTTGCCGGATTTGGTCTCTTTCGTTTTCAGGAATTTGTATTACAAGAAGCTTAACTTCCTTATCGTAACCAATAATGGAATACTGATTGCCAGGATAAGCCTTTTTGAAATCTTGAGCCAAAGATTCGATATTGTCATTCTCGTTCTCCATAAAGAGAAAGAGTCGATTGGCAATAGTATTTGGAACTCCAGGTTGTTCAACAATAGGGATGTCGGAACCATCCTCACCCAAAACAGGTGCTACGTAAGTTCCTCCATCAGGAAGTACACCATCTTCACCTGTTAAAGGATGAGAATAACCATTATTATCTACAACCCTACCGTCTGAACGAGTTATAGTGTCCATAGGCACAACGCCATTGATTGGTGCGTGATGACCAGAACAGCCGACACAACCTCTAAGTAGCCATGATAGAAGCCAACAAAGAAGTATGCCAAGAAGAATCCACAACAGCCACTTCAAGCATCCTTTACCAGCAAATAAACCAGTCAGCCAAAGCCACCAACGGCGATACCAAGGAATGATTTCCTCATATTGAGCAGTAAAGACTTTATCTCCGTCAACGAGCATGTTATACGGTGAGACATTCCATCCCTTAAACTTATATCCTTTATTCGGTGTTATTCCAGGAATTTCACCATTAGCTAATCTTGTATTAGCCTCTTTGCGTACAGTAGAGGCTCCATCAATCTTTCCATGTTCACCTGCATCAAACTTACAACAGAAGTAATCTGGTGTTGGCGGTACAGGTGGTACAGGCGGATTTGGCGGTACAGGTGGTGTCGGTGGAGGTACAGGGGTTGCTGCCTTCTCATATTTAGCAGTAAAACTCATATCTGAATTGACAACCTGACCAAGAGGAGAAGGTTCCCAGCCTGCAAAACTCCAACCATCCATAACGGTTAGTTCTGGAAGGTCAGCACTTGTCAGAATTGCTCCCTCTGCTCTGTTCATGCTCTTATCGAGTTTAGAAAGAGATCCGTGTTCACCGGCATCAAAAGAAATCTTATACTTCTTTACATATTCAAAATCATGAATTACGGAACCAACGACCTTGTGCTGACGAACATCAGGAGTCATACCCCATGCTACAAGATAGACTTTACCATCACCACAATAGACTCGATCATCGTCAATGTATTTGATGGCTCCTGCCATGATTTGCAAATCCTCTCCATTCAATTCCATAATGGAAGATTTGTAAGTTCTGACAGTATCTTGAAGTATACTCTTGTATCTATCGTATTCCACACCCGACAAATCTGTTAGGCGACTCGGTCGTTCATTCCAATTGTCAACATGCCAGCAAATTTGGTCTTCGTCATCCAAATACTCAGGTGTAGCAAGAAAATGATGAAGGTTTGTGGGCACAGTCCTTTTGACAACGCTAAAAACGCTGTCATATCTCTTATACATAGGGTCATGACCAATACCTTGATAGTCGGTAAAGTCAGAAACTTCTGTATAGCAGAGTTTTTGTTTTCCAAAGAAAGTATGTCCTGCCATAATAATATTATTTATAGAGGGTATCACATCCTTCGATTAATTCTTTAACCTTAGCATTTGCCACTGGGTCAACATGAGAAATGTCACTAGCGTATAGAAGACCAATTGTGACAAGGTTTTCCCAACGCTGGAAATTATCCCAGAGAGGCAGTTTCATCAAAGACGTTTTATCTACTTCATCTATATTTGAAGCTGCATCGAATGCACTCAGTGTTTGCAACAATGGCTGCGGCTTTCTTATAACATTCCAAGCTGAAGGGCTAAGGTCAACCTTAATCTTACACTTATCTGCTTTAACCCTGATAGACTCTGCTTCAGCATCGCTGATATAATTACGTCCTACAGAGCTTACAAAATTATTAAGTGTCAATGCCGCATAATCAGCAATAGCATTAGGCTGCTCGTTCAAACTGAACACCTTGCAATAGCGGTCAATGCGTTCTGATAGCACATTCTTGATACCCATCTTCTTTAGTAAAGCAGACAGCATGAATACAACATCCTCCGAGTGTGGCAACATATGCTCCAGAACCTTAACCTTATTGTTTATATAAGCGTTCCAGTAATCTACAATATGCTTTGTAACTACGTCTGCTACAGTCGTTAGTGTCTCAGTCTCGCTTGAAATAACTTCAGCTATTGTACAGCCACGTGTTTTCAAGGCCTCTTCAAGTTTTGCTATGTCGCATCCGAAGAAGCCACAAAGCTTCTGAATATTGACTTGCTTGTTCTCTGTTGGGTCAATATCTGCCTGTTTTCTTATGAAGTTGATAACGGAAAAGTCCTTTGGAGTATCTGTATGGCAGATAATAATATCGTAAGCGATGTCACGAAGGTCACCAACAGGAACCATAAGGTTGTCAATGATATGACCAAATATCTCAGGTTTCTCGCCAACACTGAGAATAAGAGACATTCTTATGTCACTTGCAATTTGCTTAACCTTCTGATTTTTGGCATCTTTATCTTCTGGCTCGAAATACACAGACAGTGTATTATACATTTCTGTCTTAATATTCATAAGTTGGACAAGGTACTTTTTCTTTCGAGCTTCTTCTAATACTCCTGCAATGGAATCAAGGCTTCTAATAATAGCCTTAGAACCATCATTATTTACAGTAGCAACATCATTCCAAGTCTGTTCAGGGTCTGCGAAATGACGCTTCACGAACTCGTTCTTCAAGAAACTTGCTTTTAAGTTATCAAAATAGTTCGGATAGTCAAGATGAGTGTGAACGCACTTCTCATCTGATTTAATGTCACCATCGCTGTAGCCATCAAATACGCCATTCTTACCTGACCAGTAAAAATCACGAAGAGGGTATATATTCTGGAAAGCAGCAGAGCGGAATAAACCACCAGGCTTCACCCAATCATCGAGCCATCTGTTTGGCTTAATGATTTCAGGGAATACAGTATCGAAACGATTCCAGTGAGCATCGAGTTTGTCAACATTAGAAGCATTGTCGGTTTTTGTTCTTTCCAAGTCAATATTGAACTTCGTGGCAACAAGGAACAATGGAGCAATTCCGTTAGTATTGTTCAACATGCTTGCACGTTCATCAGGCGTTGAACCAATATTATCTTCAAGCCAACTATTAATGGTCTCGCCAATTGTTGCTTCTGCTTTTTGGTCATTATGATGGCAGAACAAAACGCTGCTAATGCGAAGAGAACGTGAATACTTGTTAAACAAGTAAGCGACCTTACCGCGTCTGAGAATCTTAGGCAATACGGTATGTATTTCCTGTTCCTTATATTTCTCACGCGAGCGTGCGCCAGGGAAGTCAAGAAGATCCAACTTATGAAGGAACTTTCTGTCATTTGCTACCGATGCAGGTAATTCAAAGGTCAACTCTGCTATAAGTGCAGAAAGATTGCCTTTGTGGAAATCACGTGCAAGTATATTGCCCTTTGAATCGTATACATCAGTATAAATTTCATCTCTACCAGTATCTATTTGAACTCCACATACAGTGTCAAGCCATTCAATCTTAAGCAATGTACCCTTATCCCTGAGTACAGCTGAGAAAGGAACATAAATGTCTGTTTGGAAATTTAACTTTTTATACTCATTGATGAGAATGCTGAACAAGTGACTTAATTCTGCATTCTTATTCCAAAGAAGGCTAAAGATTTCCACCCATTTATCATAGGAAACGTACTGAATTACAGGAGCAACAATCTTAGCAAAATTTGACTGATTAACACCTGCTGCTGCATTGCCAATTACATCATGAAGGTAATCAGCAATATCTTTAATGTCATCATCATCAATTTCATTTTGATGTACAATCTTTGAAGCCCACAGATTATTCATTCCTTCAAGTGCCTTATTGATGTCATCATACTTCAACACGCTATCCTGATTAATCTTGATGTCATTGTAATATGAATCTGCCAAAAGAAGTATAATGTCAACAACTGAAAGGTTACGCACTTTAACGTAATCTTTCATGGCAGGGTTCCCTTGACTCAAAGTAAAACGTGTGATGACACCCGTTGATTCTATCTTGGCATTGTTACCGCCACTTGGGTTAAGATCATCGATGAAACTGTATGACTTGCCAGCATTGACAATTACAAATGGAGAATTGGGTGATGACAAGAGGCTACTCATCAAGTAGGACTTACCTACCTGACTTTCTCCATAGGCAGCAGCTGAACAATTCTCTTCCAAAGCAGCATAAATTCGTCTCAACTTACGGCGATATTCTTTGAATACCTCGTAAGGGAATGACTCTTTACCAAACTCTTTTGCCCAAGCGATTGAACCATCAATCAGGGCGATATGTTGATTTATATCTTGTAACATGATTTTTCATTTTAAGATTAGAAATCAAAAGCGCCTGAATCTAACCAGTACTGCTCGTCAACACCAAGGCTCTGGATATGAATCTCCAGATTGCCATCCATAACATCATTTCCTTCCTTATCAGTTATAGAAGAAATGGTAAGGTTCTCCTTATCTTCAGCATCACGCTCGATGGTTATCTTGAATGGCATACGCTTCTTCAAGGTATCAATAGCTTCATTAACTAAACCCATCACTTTTGCATCGGTTGGACATCCTTCGTTACTAAGTACAGCCTTCTTTCTAATCTTGTCGGCCATCTTATGACGATTAAAATCAATTGAGTACAAAGCACGGCATGGATAAGAATCCATACCAATCTGTCGAACATTCAACGTCTCAGGAATGCTACTAACAGTTATATCGCCTCGGTTCTGATCGGGAGTAATGAAGTACTCTATCGGTTGTCCTTCTCGGGAAGCCTCAATAAAGTTGACGGTTGATTTTAGATTCTTCTTCAACAAGTCAAGATTTATAATGAACTTATTCAGGTTTGACAACTCAGATGCATAATGTCCAAGAACACCACCCATTGCCACAACTGTTTTAGCATTCTTAATGTAGCCTGTATTCTCCCCGAATGGGTACCAATCGCCTACATAGTAATCGTTAAGAACAATCAGTCTGTTAGGTGAAACAGAATAATATTTTAAGAAAATATCGCGAATAGCAGGTAGCGAAGCTGGACGACCAGAGAGAAGCACCACATCACATGCAAATGAATACACGATTGTAGCAACCTTCTTCAATAGAGGTTCAAATTCTTTACGCACAATTTCCGAAACTGCTTCTTTGTTGAAACGCCAACTCAATGTTGTTATGTCGATGTTCATCTTTCTCTTGAACTCTTCAATAACAACATCATTAGGAGGACAATCTGCGAATACATCAGAGTACTTAACAACGCAATCCTTGCTATTCTGTTTCAACAACTCAAGGAAATGGCACATTAAAGGTACCGAGTACTGGATATTAAAATCCTTGCGTAATACTCTATCTGCAATTGATTGTCCGTTATAATCTTCACCGAAGAAGTCTTTTATCTTCTGACGATAATCTCTTGTAGAAAGTGATTTGAGCTCTGTCCTGAAAGCACTATTTTCATCAAGTAGCATTATGTTCTTGATGAGTGCATGAAGCATATCGTCACCTGCAAAGTAATAACTATCGTAAAACTTTGGATCAGGTGTGATGGTAGTAACATCACCCTTGATGTAAGTGTACTTACTAATCATCAAGTCTGAGGTTCCAGCTCCTATATCCAAAGAGCCAACAGTTATTGATGGTTGAACATCACCATCATCAACTTTGCCATAAAGGTTAAAGAACTCCTGACAGCAACCCTTGTATTTGTGACCTACTTCACCATACATGTAAACCAACTGAGAACATGTGGCTTCGTCATAATACCAAGAGCCATCGTCATCCTTCATAGAACGAACTGCTGGGATGACTTCTACTGACTTTCCTGGTTTTGGATTATCAGAAGGGTTCTTATATTCAAAGTTCTCAAGAAGAATAACAGCATCCTTGGCACAATGTATCAAAGCCTCACGCTCAACCTTTGACATCGCGGTTGGACATGTGATGATTATTCTGCGAATCCTTCTTGGCATGGAAGGTTTACCAAAGCCTGTCTTGTTAGAACGATGTTCTTCACCATTGATCTGTGTTTTTGCCTGAATAAGCATCTCAAGGAAAGAGAACGTCATGAGTGAGCGGCGAGAATAATGGAATGAGCTACCACTCTCGCCTGTCAAATCCAACTTTCCATCACTCTTCAACTGGTTGGTAATTCCTCTGAGGTTGAGGATATGGTCATCCTTTTCCCCATTAAGTACAAGGAATTTCCATTCCTCCTTGTTTGGTCGCCAATCCCAAAGATAACGCTTAGGACTTGAATATGTAGATAATGACTCAACTTCATCAGCACTATTAGTAGCGAGATGAATCAACGTGTTAGCTTCTTGGCCTAAACGAATCAGGCTTGGATAAACAAATTGCTTGCTATCCTTTATACCAAAGTCGCCAAAATCCACCTTGCGGAAAGCAAGTCGCATATCGAAAGGTTCGTCATGCTTGTTAACAACGAGCGATTCTCCTGCTTCTTTTACCAAGTTGGTGTAATCGGTCAGTTCGAGTTGACGAACCTGATTGAAGTTTGTGTTATCTTCAATCAATAATGCTGTCGTACGAGAGTTACCGATGTCAACAACCATGTCAACATCCTTAATCTCAACATCAGTGTCTTTATATAGTTTAATCTTTGGAAACGCGTCTTTTTGTGCAAGATAGTTTATCAAGAATGCATAGGAAGCAATATAAGCCATACGTCTAACATTGGCTCCCTTGATCTGAGAAACTCGAGCAATGCCAGGATGAACAAGATGGAGAAGATATTCATCAATATAGCTCCAGTTATTACCAGGAGAGCAGAAATCCATCAGATAAAACTCGTTGCTACAGAGCTCAAAGTCCATATCACCCCTGAAAACGTCTGGGAAAACAGGACACTCATCATATTCATCACTTTCGCAACGAGCTCTTGTATCAAAAGCAAGCAAAACATCATAGTTCTTCTGCCCCTTCTCATCTCCCTTTGGAACCAGCTTAACACGAGCCCAGTTTAGAGGACCGAATTTAAAGCGTTTTGGGGTGCGCTTAAAGAAATACGGAACGGGTATCCATACGTTTTCGAACATAGACAATTTGTTGTCTCTGTCCGCAAATGTCATACTGAAAATATCACCCTTTACTCCTGGGCAATTCTCATCTTCTATGCGTAATGGTAGTATTCCATCGTTTTTTAAATCATTAACATCGATCTCGATAGTAGGGTCGCTGAGATAACCACCTTTATGGAGCTTTTGCTTATTGTAATAATAGCATTCATCATCCGTACGTAATTCATAAACGGGATCAAGTCTCCATACACCATTTTCAGTATCGTACCATTCATGATACCATAATTTGA
>NZ_JADRGN010000090.1:0-972 GCF_018206105.1 Porphyromonas levii | reverse complement strand
AATAATAAACCAGACACATCAAAACACAGAACATTTTGCACACTAAAGATGTTATAACAATGATAAGAGAAATGTATTGTATACAAGACTCCATGGAGAGATCCCAAAAGTCGAGTAACAATGAAATTACAACAACAACAAAAAAAAGAGAAGTTATGAAGGTTATAAACATTACAGGACTAAAGAAAGAGAATGCAGAGAAGATGGTGAAGGCACTCAACAACTACCTTGCTAATCTGCACGTATACTACTCCAATCTACGTGGATACCACTGGCATGTAGAGGGCATACACTTCTTCGGTATGCACTCCAAGCTAGAGGAGCTCTACAATGAGGCATTTTCACAGATTGATGAGGTGGCAGAGCGTATCCTGATGCTCGATGGCACCCCGGTACGTATGTTCAGTGATATTACCGCTCTTGCTACACTCAAGGAGGTAGGTGTCACTACCGATGCTACAGCTATCGTTAAGGATGTTCTCGCTACAATCAAGAGCCTGATTGCTCAGGAGAGAGAGCTACTCGCACTTGCTGATGAGCTAGACGACACTACTACTGACGATCTCATTACTGGTTTCCTCACTGGTCATGAGAAGCAGGCTTGGATGTTTACTGCGCTTATGAAGTAAGCGCATACGACACTCCCAAGTATAGCTACGCTGGACTGGGGAGATGACAACGCCAAAGAGGGTGTGTCAAAACTGATGTTTTGATACACCCTCTTTATTTTCATGCTATCCATGAAATAAAAATACTAGAGGATAAAATAGGTTAGAGAAAAAGAGAAATAGTACCACCTCGCATCACGAGTATGGCAACCACAAAATGCCATTAGCGGTCTTATCCAATGGAAATGGCGCGAGGAGAGAAATTTATTCCTAGGAATAAATTTATTTTTCTCTAGGTATAAAAATATTTGTCTGTACAAATAAATTTATTTATTCCTAGGAATAAATTTCTCAGATATGGCGA
>NZ_JADRGN010000089.1:0-991 GCF_018206105.1 Porphyromonas levii | reverse complement strand
CAAATCGTGACCGGTAGAGCTGTATCTGTTCTTCGAGCTTCTGACCTTCATTAAATGCTTCGTAACTGAGCTGGTCTATAAAAGCATAGCTCCTCACGATGGAGACGTTTACTTTGGGTCCAAACTCCGTAGGGTTGCCCACTTTCCCTCTGACTATCGGGCGAATATGTGGTTGGTGGATGTTTACGATACGGTGGGCTATCTTTGTCCCTCGGTAAAGTTTTCCAGACTGCTGCTCGTAGACCTTCAGGATGGTCTGAATGTAGCGCTTGGTGGTATTGGAAAGCCTATCGAGGAGTGCAGTGGAGTTATGTCCAAATTGGCTTAGAAAACCTTTGATACACTGTTCAAGCAATTTAAGCATACGCTGAAGTGTGGACTTCAGTCCTCCCTTGGGTTTTTTCTTCCGAAGCGTATAAGCATGATACCTCCGCTTTGCTTCTGCCGATAGCTTAGTGATAGATTGTCTTTCCTTCTCGGAAACCTTCCCATAGCTTAGTCTTATCCGGCACAACTTCTGTATACTCTCATAGATGAGGCGTAAGTCCGTGGGGTATGGGATGTTGACGGGGCAACATGTGGCATCCACTATCATTGATCCTTGATGGGTCACTTCATCCGCTTCGGGTGTGGAGGATTGTTTTTCTTCCTCGCAAGGAGAAGGGGTGTCTTTATCTCCATCGGAATCCCTCTTTTCATCTTTGGCAGTAGAGTTTTTCTCGGTCTTTAAGAGTATCAAACTTATCTCATTGATGTCCTCAATGCTTATTCGCTTGCGTAGGGTTACGAATAGACTAGCGTCAAAGATGGGGGTGGTAGTAAAGTGTGTTAGACCAACAAAATACTGCATATAAGGATTCTCCTGAATAGCGGTGATAGTACCTCTATCCGTCAGCTTTTCAATATACTGAATCAGCATAGCACCCAGCACCAAACGGGCAGGAAGATTAGTGGCTCCCTTACGTCTCGGATCAAGTCTAGAGATATAGAC
>NZ_JADRGN010000088.1:0-1005 GCF_018206105.1 Porphyromonas levii | reverse complement strand
TAAATAGAATCCATACGATAACTATATTCGCTCACCCATCTTGACATTTCATTATCGGAAATCTGAAGCATAAAGCGATCATCTTTTGTAGTGCCTTTGATAGTGTCTGTCTGATATATCAACTTGTAAGTTACTACATACTGACTCTTCCCAATTGATTTATGACCTTCTTGTGCAAATAAATTCACAATACTCAAGCAAATCATAAGTGCAAAGAATACTTTTTTTATCATCTTGTTTTCTCTGAATTATAATGAGGTCTTTATATCATAGTTTATGACCAATCATAACTTGTTATTCAAAAACAGATATCCCCATTCAATTAAAACGAAGTTGCAGAGTTTAATCTCTGAACTTCTTAGTGACTAAAACTTTAGTGATTAGAGAAACTCAGCACAATTGAATTTCTCATAGCCATGCCTTGCTCCTTCCATCGCTCCATCATCAAGATCGTTTTCCATTACAATCTTCATAAGAGTTTTGCAATACTCTTCCCTTGAAACTCCTCCTGAGATGTTCATCATTTCAGATGTTGTTAATGTCTCTCTGTTCATAGCAATAACATAAGTGTTAAAATGTTAATGGGACTATTCCCGAATGCAAGGTAGTTAAAATTAAACAAATATCAAAATAATCATCCTATGTTTTTAAGCATAGGTTCAAGCACCAAGTGCAATTTACTTAATTCTAAATTCAACATCGAAGTGCAATTTTTATGGTTGCATAGCAGGTGTTGTCTCGGCCGCTCCCTCCCCCAAAGGGAAGGCGGCCGCTAGGGAGCTTAGCAGCAAACGATGGTGCGTGGTCGATTTAGGTACCGACAAAGAATAAAAAGGGGAGACCGAAATCTCCCCAGGATTAGATAAATTTGTTGGTAGTTATGAAATACAAACACCTAACCCCTGAGTAAAGGTACACAATCTCCCAATGCTACAAAAAAGGGTATGAAACAGAAAGAGATTGCAGAGCTCATTAATGTGTCTCCTTCTACGGTATGTCGTGAAC
>NZ_JADRGN010000087.1:0-1009 GCF_018206105.1 Porphyromonas levii | reverse complement strand
TACTTATGATGGAGTCCTAATGTTTAAGATCCTGCTTTTAGAGACGTGGTATAATTTGAGTGACCGAGCCGTTGAAGAACGTATTAACGACTCCATCAGCTTTGGTAAGTTTCTTGACATTGATATGGAACACGTCTCTCCCGATCACAGCACCATTTGCCGTTTTCGCAATGCGATTGTAGAGAAAGGCTTGTGGGATAAACTTTTGAGCCTTCTCAATAAGCAGCTACAACGCCATGGGATTATGAAGATTGAGACGGGAGCATTGGTTGATGCAAGTATAGTTGATAGCCCATATGCCCCCGATGGTTCTGTCAAGATAGAAGTCGCCGAGGATAGAGAGGACACCAGAAGCGAAGAAGCTAAAGAGGAAGAGCGGAGCTATCAAGTAAAAGTGGGTAGCGCGAAACCAGGTGTGGATACTGAAGCTCGATGGGTGGTAAAATGTAAGAAGTTTAGATATGGGTACAAGAAACATGTCTTGACAGACGGTGAAGGACTTGTGCATACCCTTACCACCACATCTGCCAATGTCTCAGACACCACAGAATTTCCAACTCTCATAGAGAAAGGAGCCCTTCAAAAAGGAGTAATGGTATTAGCCGATAAAGGGTACACCTCCAAGACCAATAGAGAACATCTATCTAGTCACGGGCTCAAAGATGGGATAATGAGAAAAGCGACAAAGGGGAAGCCACTTAGTGATAAAGATAAAGAATTCAACCGACAGATAAGCCAGTATCGAAATAAAATTGAGCGTACTTTTGGAAGTATCAGGTGCTGGTTTCACGGAGGGAGGTGCCGATATCGGGGGTTAGCTAAGACGCATGCACAAAATATACTTGAAGCCATTTGCTACAACATCAAAAGAGCTCCCCAGTTATACCTCAATACATTATTGGAAAATGAAGAAGCCTCTATAAGAGGAGCACTTGTTATGAGATAAGTACTAGAAATCCTCTGTAAAAGCTCATATTTAGAGCTTTTACAGAGGAGAATAATCAAAAAA
>NZ_JADRGN010000086.1:0-1059 GCF_018206105.1 Porphyromonas levii | reverse complement strand
TAGATTGACCTTAAAGAGGTCTGCCTGCACATCTTCCCACTCCCAGCGTTTCCGTTGCTCACACCCTTGTAGCTTGATCTCCTGCATGCCATTGATGAGCTGGTAGGTCACATTGCGGTTGCGCCCCGCTTGCTCAAAGTATTTGTAATCTAGGGTTCTACGCTTCTTTAGAAATAGAGTAATCCACCCCGCATAGAGCAGTGTACCAATAGCAAAGACTCCGAATATCAATAGATTGTAGTACGCGAGAACGATACTGAAGATGATGAAGATAAAGAAGGAGAAGAGCAGATTGAGGCTATTGGAGGTCAAGAACTGCTCTACTCTCCTGTGGTCTTCAATCCTCTGCAATAAGTCGCCCAGCAACTTAGTGTCAAAGAACTTCATCGGTAGCTTCATCAGCTTGATGAAGAAGTCGCTAATCAGCGAGATATTGATCCTTGTGGAGATATGCAGTAGGAGCTTGGAGCGGATAAAGCTGATCGCCGTACGGCTAAAGAGTAGCATCAGCTGAGCCAAAAGCACTAGCCAGATAAACCCAATGTCTCGCCCCCCGATACCCGTATCAACTATCGCTTGGGTAAGGAATGGGAAAACAAGCTGTATCAGCGACCCCAGCAGCAGCCCCAATATTATCTGACCAAAGTACCTACGATACTTCTTGACATAGCTCCATAGAAAGATGAGGCGATTGCCTTTCTCCAGCTTTCCACCCTCAGTCACTTCTTGGCTGTAAAACTCGTCAGTTGGCTCTAAGAGTAGGACAATGCCCTTCTCCTCACCATTGGTTTTGGTGCTGACCCAATGCTCGCAAAACTCCTCTTTGGTATAGGTCAGCAGCCCTTTCCCTGGGTCTGCTACATAGACCCTATAATTACCCTTACGCAGTCTCTTGACCTTATAAACAACTACAAAATGATTCTGATTCCAATGGGCAATGCAAGGCATCTGAGCTTCAGCAGCGAGCATCTCAAAAGTAACACGACCACCCAGCGAGTGCAACCCTCTTTTCTCTGCAGCTTTACTGATGCCCAGCAAAGACACCCCATCCTTCCCTAA
>NZ_JADRGN010000085.1:0-1070 GCF_018206105.1 Porphyromonas levii | reverse complement strand
CTCAAGTTTCCAATTTAGATTTATGAGGCCTTAGCGTAAATTCTTAGAGCTTCTAAGCGTTCACTATTATCTATTATTTGTGTGATTAAATCCTCCTCTTCTGCCCCTAATAAATTAGCAACGATTGAGATGATCTCTATAATGATGTCCCAAATTTTCTCCACAACAGTTAGCTCGTGTACACCATAATAGACGTCCTTGTAGAGTCCACCAATAGTCTCGTAGTCATGTAGTCTTTTCACCATTGAAAGCAGATTGTATCGTATCATCACTAGTGAAATGTGGGCAATTTGGCTTGAAAAGTCTCTAGCAGAGCATTTCTCAAGGTATAGGATTCTCTTGCTGTCTGAAAAAAACACCTCTATTGACCACCTCATTGCATAAATCTCATAAGCACGTAAAAAATCTAGTGATCTATCCGTTGTTAAGAGAACTCTCCACTTCCCCTTTTTTCCTTGCCTAATGAGAAATAGGCGGACTTTGTACCTGTCTAATGCCACATCAATACAGCCATAGTAGCAATGCAATTTCCTGCTGTATTTTATTTCATTAGCATCTTTGAGTTTCTTAATAATGGCTTTAGCAGTGAGTTCTCTCCATTTTTCTGTCATGTATTTCGTGTTGCCCAACTTGGCCATTCCCAGTAAATGAAATTTCCTTCGGCTTCTTGAAACAAGCTTCAAAAGAGCTGTGCAGGTAAACCAACTATCCACTAAGAGATAATCAAAAGGGACCCCAGTGCGAATCGCATGTCTAACCATTTCAATGAGCTTGTCTATCTTACTCATAAATAGCTCACTCTCTCTTTGGGCAGTGCAACAGCCTTCTTCACGCTCCCTCCTAAACCTCTTTTGCCTTTCTTCTGATGTCAGACCCTGCTTCTTACCAGATACACCTCCTTGCTCCCCGTGCAGTGAAGCATCAAGCATATATTGCGATATGCCATCGCTCCAACAAAGCATAAGAGCTTTAAATCCGAGTATAAATTGATTGCGAGCATGTGAGAAGATAAAGCCAATATTCTCAATCCTTTTGCCACTTTTACGAAGATCCGTATCGTCAACGATTAG
>NZ_JADRGN010000084.1:0-1109 GCF_018206105.1 Porphyromonas levii | reverse complement strand
AACCACTTGATTTATCCGCTTGACTATATTCTTCTTATTGTATTTACAGCGGTTATGGCCGGATTTAATGCTTGGTCTGAAGTCGAGCTTTACGCCCAAATTTATGAACAAGATTTGAAGCAACTCTACAAGCGTCTCTCTGGCAAAACTCTTAGTCATTATACTCCCTCTCATGATACTTTTGCGTATGTGTTTAGAGGTTTAGATCCAACCCAATTTCAGGTGGCTTTCAAGAACTGGCTGGCAGGGGTATTTTCCCTCTTGGGTCAACACATCAGCATAGATGGAAAAACGATGAGAGGGGTCAAGAACCTTGAATTGAATTCTGAGTGTCATACTGTTTCTGCTTATATCAAAGGACTAAGAGTGACACTCGACCAAGTCTTTATCTCTAACAAATCTAATGAGATTAATGCCATAAAAGAACTCTTAGACCTGATCGACATCAACGAAAGTGTGGTAACCATTGATGCGATTGGCACACAGCATTCGATTGCTAAAAAGATCGTGGAGAAAGGTGGTAATTATGTGTTCAATGTGAAGGCAAATCAATCCGGCACTTTGCTTGAACTCGAAGAGCACTTCAAGCCCGCCTACAAAGCTCACATTATTAAGACGTCTTCATTGGAGCAAGGACACGGACGAGTGGAAGAAAGAGCAATGGAAAGCATTGTTGACTTGTCTCAATTCAAGGAATTAGAACTATATAAAGACTTGGACAAGTGGCAAGGAATTCAGTCTATCCACAAGCTAAAGAGGGTTAGATATGACAAAAAAACAGAAAAAGAAAGTGTGGAGATGGCTTACTTTATTTCATCGCTAACTGACCCTAAAGAGGTGTTTGCTCTCATTAGAGATCATTGGGCGGTAGAGAATAACTTACACTATTGTCTTGATGTCATTCTCGGTGAAGACCAATCGTTAAAGAGAAAGGACAACGAAGCGAAGAACTGGAATATAATCAACAAGATAGCTCTCTTCTTCCTCGAAAAGCAAAAAGAGAAAACAAAAATCCCAATAAAAAACCTAAGAAAGAGGAACGCAACTATGAAACCTTCTCAGATACTCGAATACAACTATCTATGATAATTCAAATGCGATTGCCCTGA
>NZ_JADRGN010000083.1:0-1169 GCF_018206105.1 Porphyromonas levii | reverse complement strand
TAAGTCTGACATCAGCTTTGGATTGGCTGTGCTTCTCGTGTATTTAATATCGTAGAATTTGGCAATGGAGGGGTATTTCTGCATGGCTCGCCCGATGCGTTCAATCACCTTTTCATAGGTCTTGGTACCGCCTTTGCGTGAGAGGCTTTGCTTAGCTTTCGTTAGCTCCAGCTCAAATCGCTCCTTGAGAGCTCCATTCATACTCTCCTCTGTATGGAGTTTCTGTGGGGAGTTGACCTGTAGGTAGTAGTCCCCATTTTCGTCCTTTCTTTGCACCTTCCGAAGTGTGATCACTTCCCCCTTGCAGTCATTGACAAGGACGCTTTCCTCACTTGGTGTCAGCTCATAATCCTTTAGCTTGGTGCGTGATACACAGAGGTAGTTGTAGCCTTTAGACTTAATGAGCGAGAGATTTTCTTCAGTCGCAATACCTGCATCCATTACCACTAGTGCCTTGGAATTGTCCGAAAGTGGGCTCTTTGCAATCACTTCTTCTATCATATGAGGAAGTGACTTCGGATCTGCCGTATTGCCCTCTAGAATTGAAGAGTAGCGGATAAATCCATCTGTATTAATACAAAGAGCGAGTACGAGGAGCTTGCAATCGCTCCTTTTTTCTTTACTCCGTCCAAACTTAGCTTTTTGACTACTCCGCTTACTTCCCTCAAAATAGAAGTTGGTGAGATCAAAAAGTAGGATCCTATTCTCTTGATTGAATAGGTTGTCTGTTACTCGGCAAAGGTGCTGCTCCAGCTCGCTCTTGATGGTATATAGCTCAGGGGCGACATTGTACATCGCTCTATACCCAAGCGACTCTTCCTCCTCTCCGTAGACCAATTCACAGGTGGCGGAGTTGTCCCTAAGGATCGCACGGCTCTTAAACTCCGAGGGGCAATATACAGTGCGGACCATCAACATAGAAATGGCGGCTTTTATTCGTCGGTCGGACCAGCCTTGTTCCCTTAGAAACTCTTCAATCCGAAGTTGTCGGATAGATTGTAGGGTCATCCATTCAGCTCCAAGCTCCCTAGCATCGGTGTGATTAACGCTCTCTGAGTCAAGCATCTTACGCGCTTTCGCCTCCGATTCCTTGATCACCTGGCGGGAAATGTCAATGGCTCCGCTCTCTACCATTTCACTCCAAAACTTACTGATGTGAAGGCGAGTCT
>NZ_JADRGN010000082.1:0-1265 GCF_018206105.1 Porphyromonas levii | reverse complement strand
TTCTCACTTAATAACGACTTCCGAATCTCTAGCCCCGATACCCTTGCACGTAAGATGAAAGCCCTAAGTGTGCAGTCCAAAAAAGCTTCTAGCCAGCACAACACATTCAAATTCAACCATAATGCAAAGCTCAATCGCCTACTCTTAAAGACGGCTCTTCAGTGTGGCGGAATCTCCAAGAGCACCTCACACACACTCGACTACGATAACACCCTGATTTTTACAGAGAAGTCAGATGCCAAGATGACCTATAAGCAGTCTCTAGGTTATTGCCCTGGTGTAGCTACAATAGGCGACCAAATTGTTTATATCGAGCAAAGAGATGGGAATATGCCGGTTACTTTCCGACAAAAAAACACGCTGGAAAGAGTCTTAAACGAGCTAGATAACCACGGTGTACGCATCTCCAATCTGCGCGTAGATTGCGGATCCTACACCAAAGAAATCCTCTCCTACTTATTCGAGAAAGAGCATATCAAAACCTACGTTAGGGCACAAAATAACGAGTATGAAATAGAGCGCATCTGGAGAACAGCTAAATGGAAAAAGATTCTCATGAAGGGTCGCAAGCTAGAGTGTTGCTCGGTCCCATTCCAAGGATTAGAACTACAGGAGAAAGAACTAAAACTCATCATCTACAGAGAACAAAAAAAAGATCACAAGAAAGCCGGAAGACTATTTGATAGAGACAATTATAAAGTCTTCACTATCCTCACAAACGACAAAGAGAAGTCAGAAAAAGAAGTCATAGAGTTCTATAACAAGAGAGGCTCCTCTGAACTCAATTTCCGAGACCTCAAGGGAGACTACTCTTGGAAAAAGCTACCCTTCTCCGATATCAACCACAATCATACATTCCTCATTCTCACTGCTTTGGTTAGAAATGTTATCACCGCATTCACGCGCAAAGCCTCAGAGAAGATCCGTGGGCTAAAGCCCACAAGTCGGCTCAAGAGACTACGCCACAAAATCATCACCATCCCAGGAGAATGGGTAATGAAGAAAGGAGAATGGATCCTGCGACTCTTCTCCTCGAATAAAGAGATTAGAAAACTAGCGGTGTAGCAAAAAGGAGAGGGAGAGGAGAGGGAAACAAACAATTGGAAACATTCAGTAGCGAGCTAAACAAATAGCCCGCTGGCAATCTCGTATCCCAAAGTGTACCCATTTACAATAATTGTGGTATTCAGTAGCTTATAAATAGATAAAAAAGACAAAGACCAATCTCCAAAACAGCCAAACACCTCCCAAAATACAGCAAAGAG
>NZ_JADRGN010000081.1:0-1388 GCF_018206105.1 Porphyromonas levii | reverse complement strand
ACCTTGAGCTCAATCAACAAAGGGAAAAGCTCATTCAAAAAGAAGCAGAGCTGAGTCGTAAGATTGAGGAGCTCTTGCAGACGACTAGGGCTCTGAACCTCACAAAGGAGGAGTATGAGCATTTGAATTCACAGTTTCTCCGCCTGCAGCGTCAAGTTTATGGCTATCGCTCCGAAAAGAAACTTCCCGACCCAAAGACTAACATGATGGGCTGGCTATTTAGTAGCGACTGGGAAGTGGAGTGTTTAGAAGCCGAAAAGGGGGTAGCACCCATTCAAGATGAACTGGCTAGAAAAGATAAGGAGCTAAAGTCAAAGAAGACGAGTGAAAAGAGAGAAAGAAAGCCCAGAGATCTCATGGTAGATCTCTCTACCCCTGTGACCATGATAAATCACGAGCCAGAGGGCATTGACCCCGAGAAACACATAAAGATAGGTGAGCGGAGAAAGGATATCCTGCAACTGAAGCCCTGCCAATTCTATATTGAAAGGCACATCTACCCTGTCTATAAGGATAAGAATGATACCTACCTCGATAATGCAACCATTTTAAGAGCTCCCATTGACGTGGAGAATGCAAGTGGAGTAAAGCTAGGTAATACGATTTACGCCACGTTTATGGTGGATAAATTTCGACACCATCTCCCCGAGTCACGACAGATCAAGAGATACAAAGAGCTGGGAGTGGAGCTATCAAAGAGCACCATCAGTCGTGGTATTGCCGATATCTCTTTTCAACTCGCACCACTCTATGATGCCCTTGTTCAGAAAGTCCTTAAGTCGAGCTACCTCCAAATGGATGAGAGCACTATGCGTATTCGCGATAATAAAGGAAAGACTAGGAAGGGGTATGTGTGGGCAGCTCGCTCTATGGACTACCCAGGTGTCTTCTTTTATTACGACAATGGCTCCCGCTCAGCAACCACCCTCCTTTCGATTCTTAAAGACTATCAAGGGGCACTGCAGAGCGATGGTTATGCTGCTTATTCACAATACGAGCAAAAAGAGGGCGTGACTCCACTCGCCTGTATGGCGCATGTGAGGCGAAAGTTTGAGCAAGCGAGCAAAGAGGGCGACAAACGAGCTGATGACATGCTCAAGCAAATAGGACTTCTCTACACCCTCGAAGCACAGCTCAAAGAAGAGAAAGCCCCACCCGACAAAATCCACTCCGAGCGAATGAGACTGGCTGCTCCTCTCCTCGTAGCGATGGAAGCGTGGATGAAAAAAGTCTTCCTTGAGTGCACCCCAAAGAGCACTTTAGGGAAAGCAATCACCTATGCCCATACCGTGTGGATCCGTATCGCCAGGTATTGTACCGATGGCAGATACGAGATAGACAACAACGGCATGGAGCGAGTGATGCGGTACATCGCTATGGGAAGAAAC
>NZ_JADRGN010000009.1:0-68089 GCF_018206105.1 Porphyromonas levii | reverse complement strand
TATCTTAATTTAGTACCCCAAATCTAAATTGGAAACTTGAGTTACCCTAAGTAGAGAGTGTTGTACGGTGGCGAACTACTGCGTTACTTTCGACATTCGGCTTCGGTCACGTACGTGAGTACGCTCCCGTCAGCCTAAGTCTCAGTGCCTTGTATTTCACCACCGTGCAACGTCTAAGCCGATTTGCAAGCAAATCGGCGAGAATGGCACTTCGTGCAACATTCTCAAGTAATGGTTGAGAGGATCCCATTGGGGGGGGCGATGGGATAGGCTGCCGTTCCGCTGAATCTCGTCTTTTTCTAGAGAATCCTCACGCACACCAACCTGAGTGATTAGATTATTTAACCTATGAGATAGCCCCCATTCCACCCGTTTTTCTATATTTGTAACATTAAGTGATAGGCGACGAGAGGAAGCTTACCCCCTTGGCGCCACGATTGCACAATGCTAAGATATAAAGACCCTATATATATGCGCAAAGGTTTATATCCATATACCATCCTACTCCTACTGGTACTGCTTACCGCTTCGTGCGCCAAGCAGGCGTACTATATAGATACCCATACCCGACAGGATAAGGAGGGCGATTACCTGATACAGTGGCAGGTGTACCCTGGGATGGACGGGCAAGTAGCCATCTATGCCTCGTCTGATGCCAACCAGTATCCCGATAAGCCCTACACCGTAGAGCAGATAGCAGCGGCACAATACCGCTACAATACCGAAGGGGGCAACCACACCTACTTCCTCCTTGTGTTCAATAACCGTGATATGCGTGTAGTGACCACGCGCACCATCCCCACCATAGGCATCCTCAACCTCCGCGACATTGGCGGCTACATGACCTACAATGGCGATCAAGTACGCTGGGGCATGATCTACCGCTCGGGCGACCTCTGGCGGAGCTTCGAGCAAGATGTGCCTGCCATTGCTGGGCTGGGGATACGCACTCAGTATGCGCTCTCTCCCTCACGTATCTCCGACCAATTGCCCAAGATACCTATCTCGGGGATGGAGCAAGTATACATAGGACCCGATAAGGTCATCGACTTCCAGCACATCATAGATGACATCTACGACGGGCACAGTAGCGAGCTTGAGATAGAGCACATGCACCGAGATATATTGGAGAACATCGCTTTTGCGAACCCCAACCAGCTCCGCATGCTCTTCGATAGCTTCCTAGACCCAGCCAATTATCCTATCCTAATCAGTGACGACCTAGGGAAGGATAGGGTCGCCTTTGTGACCCTCCTCCTGCATTATATACTAGGCGTAAGCAAGAGCGACGCCATCAGCGATTATGTCCTCTCCAATGACAACCTCCCGGTGTCGCGCATAGAGCCGAACGGATTTACACAGTCCTCCAAGGTGCAAGAAGCCCTCACGGAGTACTTCCGTTGTACCCCACGGCAAGTGAATGAGATTATCGATGAGATAGAAGAGCGCTACGGCACTATCGATGCCTACCTCTCCGACTTCCTCCACTTCGATACAAAAAAACAAGAGAAGCTCCGCACCATCCTCCTCTACTAAGCTCTAGAGCAATGGCAAAACAGATGGATAAATCACTGGACTTCTATGCTATTCGCGAGGGGTTTATTCCGAAGTGCCCTGCCTTCAGGAGGGGCTCTTTGCAGGCTTCCCCTCTCCTGCTGAAGACTACAATGTAGAGACGATAGACCTCACTGCCGAACTGATAAAGCACCCCCAATACCACCTTTATGGCTCGTGTGGTAGGGGACTCCATGATTGATGCCGATATATGAGGGGGATATCATCATCGTGGATAGGTCACTGGAGTTTAAGCAAAACGATGTGGCGGTCTGCTTCATCAATGGGGAGTTCAATATCAAGTACATAGAAAAGAGCCCAGAGGGCGAGCTATACCTCGTCTCTGCCAATGACAAGTACCCCAAGATAAAGGTAGAGCCCGAAGACCACTTCACGCTCTGGGGTGTGGCCACTTATGTTATCCACCAGCCCAATCCCCGCAATCGCCATAGATAGTAACGACCTATGTATGGGCTTATCGATTGTAACAACTTCTATGTGAGCTGTGAGCACCTCTTCCGCCCCCAGCTCAATGGGCGCCCTGTGGTTGTCCTCTCTAATAACGATGGCTGTGTTGTCTCCCGCTCCAATCGGAGAGGATACAGGTACCTATAGTCACCTCGGTTGAGGACGAAGCCCGAGACCGTGGGCCGGGAGATACGCAAAACGATGTCCCCCTCCCTCCCCACGCAGAGCGTGGGGAGGGAGGGGAGAAGGGGGAGGGGGCACACCTTGTCCACGCCCTCCATTAGCCCCGAAACCTAAACAGAAGGTAGCCCATAGGCAAGGGGCTGTTCTCCGTTGCTCATCTAGCCTACCTGACGTTCAAGCCCCCTTGCCTATGGGCTACCTTCGGTTTAGGGGGGTTGGGGGCTTGTACGTCATGTGAGCAAGGGGGCTTTCAGGTTGGAGGTTACCAATCGCTACGGATAACTCCTGTGTGGAAGTAGGTGAGGTTGATGGTACGGAGCAAGCGGTTATAGATCGCCTGCAGGTAGGAGGCTTGCGCTTGGAGGCGTCTATTCTTAGACTGCTCCCACTCGTAGGTACCAATGCGGCCTGCTGTGTACTGAGTATCTGCCACCTCTAGGGCACGGGTAGAGAGGGCAAGGCTCTCACGAGCCACACGGTACTGTTCGTCCGCCTTCTCCAGATCCGTGCGCGCCAGCAACACATTGCGGTCATCGTTGATACGCTTCTGTACCAGCTGACTCCTCAAATTGGCTTGCTGTAGTTCGGCTACACGTATCTGACGGCGCACCTGTCCCCTATTATAAATAGGGATACTGAGCGAAAGCCCTACGAAATAGCGCCCATTATCCTTCAGCTGATTTTGGAAAGGCTGGTTGAGCATCTTATTTTTCTCTCCAAAGGTATAATAATAGCCATTGGAGTAGCCACCGCTAAGCGATAGCGAAGGCCATAGAGCGCTCTTTGCTATCTTCACATCGTAGTCCGAGAGCTCCAGCTCCTTCTCGAGCTTAGCTGTAGCTGGTAGTACCCAAGCTGCGTCCACCTGCCTTGGCGTTGTCTGCTCTAGTTTGGCAATCACCTCCTCGGGTGTTAGCTCCACGAAGTCTATCTCGTTCTCCGACATCTTATTGGGGTCAAAGCCCATATCGAGTAGCAAGATACGAGTAGCGCGCACCACATCGGCAGCCGTCTCTGTTACCGCCAATTGGTCTCTACCCAACTGACTCTCAATATCTATCTGCTGAGCCGCAGCGGCGCGCCCTACCTCCACTTGCTTCTTAATCTCATCCAGATGCTTCTGCGTGAGTGCAAGGTTCTCCACAGCTGTAGCCGCCAATTGCTTCGCCAGCATCAGCTGGATATAGCTCTGGGTTACCGTGAGGGCGATATTATCCTCCACATCTCGCACTATATAGTCACCTGTGGCGCGTGCGGCATCGCTCTTTTTGAGCTGGTACCACCGCTGACCGCCATTGAATATAGGCACATCTACGCCTAGCGAAAAGGAGGTATTGGCACTTGAAGTATTGGTATAGACGAAGTCACGCCCTTGGGAGCGACCGAAAGAGAAGTTCTGCCCTATCTGAGCATTGAGGCTTGGCAAGAAAGCGGAACGAGCTGCTTGGTAGTCTATCTGGAGCATCTCCAGCTGGGCAGGGAGCGGGAGGAGTAGCGGGCTATTCTCCTGAGCGTAGGCAATACACTCAGCGAGATTCATCTGTATCAGTGATAGCTTCTGCTGTGCCGATGCACTAAGGGCTACGATCGATAGGGCGATCCAAAGGAATATCTTTTTCATCTCTTAATTGACACCTAAACGATTACCACGAAGCTGCTCCGTACCTTTGAGACCGCTCTTGACCTCCACCTTGAGACCATCGGAGATACCTAGGGTCACCTCCTGCTCCGTGAAGTCTTGTTCGGTATTACCTCCACCCTGGGAGACATAGACATACGCCTTATCGCCACGATAGGTGACCGCACTCTCAGGAATCGTCATCACACCCGAAGCCTTCTGTAGTACCACCTCGGCATTGGCACTGAAGCCAGCCTTGATACCATCGAGATTGTCATTGGCGAGCGCTGCTTTTACCTCGAAGAGGATGGTACCGCTCTTATCCACACCCTTAGGAGATACATACTCAATAGTGGCGTGGAAAGTACGCCCTTTCAGTGCCCCTACATGGATCAATACCTCAGCCCCTGGGCGCACCTTATTCACCTCGCTTTCGTTCACATTACCCACGAAGAGGAGGTCGTTGAGGTCGGCGATAGAGACTATAGTAGTACCCTCATTGAAGGAGTTCGCCTGAATCACCGTATTACCCACCTTTACCGGCTGCTCTAGGATAGTACCGCTTACAGTAGCACGCACTAGAGTATTATTTTTCTGTGCCGTACGCGAACTACTACCCGTAGAGACCAGCTGTAGGCTCTCCTCGGCTATATTGAGTTCGATCTCGGCATTCTTGAGGTTCGCCTCGCTGGTCTCGTATTGCTCACGAGGCAGAATCTCCTGCTCAAATAGCACCTTGTCGCGCTCAAATACCTCCTGAGATTGCTTCAGTCGAACACGTGCGCTCTCTACACGAGATGCCGCATTCTGAATGGTAGATACATCGGGGACAATGCTGAGCCTTGCCACTAGGTCGCCGGCATTCACATAGTCGCCAGGGAGGTGGAGGAGCTCCGAGATGATACCATTCATCTCCGGCTTCACCTTGACTTCATCGCGCGCCTCGATAGCGCCGGTAAGCACGGTACTCATCACCACCGAGTCGGTAGCCACAGGGCTTACCAGTTCGTAGGCATTGCCCTTGTCCCGCCCCTTGCTCACTACTTGGGCAATCACCACAATTGCCACCACCGCAAGGAGCCCCCATAGGATCCACTTGCCTATCTTCTTGCCTTTCTTCTCTTTTGCCATAATACTATATATGATTCTATGTTAACTTTTATTCGTCCCTTATCGCATCTATTGCTTTTATCTCTAGCGCCTTGTACACCGGCAAAAGCCCAGCCAGCACTCCGGCAACGATCATAATGATTACAGAGATCGTGAGTGTCTGTACATCGGGATAAGGGCGCAACACAAATTGCCCTATCTTAGTAGACTCTGTAATCGTACCGAAGAGGAGCGATACCAGCATCCCCAAAAAGATACCCACCGACCCAGCTATCAAGATGATCAATAGCGCCTCTGCCATAAACTGCGAACGGATGTCCTGTGGCTTGGCACCTATAGCTCTACGCACACCTATCTCTCTCTGTCGCTCTCGCACGGTGACAAGAAGGATATTGCTCACACTGATGACGCCAGTGATAAGGGTACCCATACCTACGATCCATATCAAGAGATTGATACCCTTGCTAATCATCCCGAATATCTTATTGAAGAGCTCCATACCCATAGGGATGATAGACTGCTCGTCCTGGGGATTAAGGTTTTGTCGCCGAGCGATAATCTGATAAACCTCCTTCCCTGCTTCCTTGGCGGTGACACCGTCGAGCATATTGCCTGCAAGATAAACTTCCTTATTGACATCGGTACCAATTACATTGCTCAGTGGCACCTCGACACAATACCGAGCATTGAAGCCGAAGGAGAAGTTATCGCTATACTGCTTCACCACGCCTACCACCTTATAGGCGACGCCATTGAGGGTAACAATAGTGCCCACCATATCGGCAGGACTATCGGGGTAAAACTTCTCCGCCAGATATTCTCCTACTGTGCACACCATTGCCCCTTGCTCCATCTCTTGGCGCTGCATAGGGCGCCCATAGATAGCGATATGCTCCTCTATTGAGGTATAGTAGTTGGGATTAAGTCCCACCACTGTAGTCTGGCGGCTACGACCATTGGCAACCACCTGAGTATTTCCCCACTCACCCATAGAGGTATAGCAAGAGATAGACTTCAGGAGCTTAGCACGTGCGTCTATTGCCAGATAATCTTGGTAGGTAAGGGTAATCTTCCTATTCGCTTTGTAGCCCTGATACGGCATAGTGGTACGCCCGGGCAGGAAGAAAACACTATTGCTGGAGATAGCCTTTAGCTGCTCTGCGGTTGCATTGCCTAGTCCATTGCCCAAGCTCGTGAGCACCGTGAGGAAAAACATCCCCGCGAAGACCCCTAAGGAGGTAACGATGCTCCTCCGCTTATTACTCTTGAGTGTGTACCACAGCTCCTGCCACTGTTCTTTTCCGAATCTCATGATCTCTCTCTTACTACTTAGTATCTCGCATTGCCACTACTGCAGGTATCTTTATCGCCTTCTTAGCCGGACCATAGCCTGCCAATAACCCTGCCACCACCAGCACGATAAGTGCGCCAAAGGCAACGCCTAGATTGACCTCAGGGTGCTCAAATAGATTAAGGATCATCACATTATCGGGCGAGCTCCCCACGGGGATAGACTGTTGTCCCCAATGATTGACCGCAGCCAGATAGTCTAGAACATTGATAATTACAACACCAACTACCAATCCCACAAAACCTGCTACGATAGAGAGGAGTAGACTCTCGCCCAATACCAGTTGCATAATATCCTTGGGCTTGGCACCGATAGCCTTACGAATACCTATCTCTCTCATACGCTCTTGCACGGTCACGTGCATGATATTGGAGACACCTATAGTACCGATACTGAGGCTACCTACACCCATCACCCAGAGAAGGATTTGGAGACTGAGGAAGATCATGTCCATAGTCTTGGCTTGGTCGGCAGAGTTTTGCATATCCACTGCGAAAGCATCTGTAGGGTCTACCTTCGCAAGCTGCATCACCGTCTGCTTCATCTCATCGGTGAGCTGCTGCACTCGGCTTGCTTGCCCCACCTTGGGATAGATAGAGAAAGAAGTCATCTGCACCATTTGATTGGGATAAAGCCAAGCGTAGGTATTGAGTGGGATATAAACCGACCCATAGAAAGGTACTGCCGCTTTGACCACCCCTACCACCCTAAAGGTAGCGCCCATCATCGTAATTATCTTCCCTATGGGGTCTTCGCCTGCCTCGAAGAGCGAAGAGATATGCCCATCGGTGATGATCGCTACTCTAGCTCCATCTTCGTGCTCCTGGCGACTAAAGAAGCGCCCCTGCTGAAGCTCTAGCTTATTGAAGTTCTGCTCCGCCCAGCTCGTAGTATTGACCTGCATCGTTAGGCTCCCGAAGGTAGTACTCACCTCTTTGAAGTTGCTTAACGAAGGCTCTATCAGATCCACTCTATCACTGTAGACCCCCCGCAGATAGTCGAGCTGTTCAGGCTTTAGGAAAGGCTGACGATTGGCCTGATATCCAGCATAAGGCTTTTCGGTAAAGTAGAGGTTCATGGTCACTTTTATCTGATTGGCGCCACTCGACTCCACCATACCACGAATACCATTCTCCACTCCTTTCCCTGCGCCGAGCATCACTACGAGGATGATGATACCCCACGCTATGGAGAAGCCGGTAAGAAAGGTGCGGAGCTTGTTATTCTGTAGCGAATTGGCTAGCTCTTGGAAATACGCATTCATCACTCCTCCCCCACTATTAGTCCGTCCTTGATATGAATCGTACGCTGGCACTGCTCTGCCACCCCGGGCTCGTGGGTCACGATAAGCATGGTGAGACCTTGTTCCCTATTGATCTGCTTGAGTAGCTCCATCACCTCTATCGTCGTCTTGCTATCGAGAGCACCTGTCGGCTCATCGGCAAGTAGGATAGACGGCTTGGTGATGAGTGCTCGCGCCATGGAGACACGCTGTTTCTGACCGCCCGAAAGCTCATTGGGCAGGTGGTGAGCCCAAGGCAATAGACCTACACTATCGAGGTACTGCTCAGCAAGCGCATTACGCTCCTTCTGCGATACCCCTTGGTAGTAGAGCGGCAGTGCCACATTCTCTAGCGCCGTCTTGAAAGGAATCAGGTTGAAGCTCTGAAATACAAAGCCTATCTTCTTGCCTCTCATCTCGGCAGCAGAGTTTTCGTCCAGCTCCTGGATCAGGTCGCCATCGAGAATATATTCCCCTTCGTCGTAATCATCGAGGATACCTAGGATATTGAGAAGCGTAGACTTACCGCTACCGCTCGCCCCCATGAGGGCTACCATCTCCCCTTCGTACACCGTCATATCCACCCCTTTGAGCACGTGGAGGGGCTGAGCACCTGGATAGGTCTTATGAAGCGCTTTTACTTCGATTATTGCCTTACGCTGCTGATTCATTGTATCTATTAAATGTATCTATATTATTCACTCCTCTTGGCTTCGTTCCATAGGGCATCCATCTCGCCTAGCGTCATCTCCTTGAGTGACTTGCCAGCGGCTTTGGCGCGCTCTTCGATATAGCCAAAGCGACGGATAAACTTCTGATTGGTACGCTCCAGACTGGTATCGGGATCCACTCCGTAGAGGCGACCCATATTAATGAGACTGAAGAGGAAATCGCCTAGCTCGCCCTCCTTATGTGCCTGAGTGCCGTCACCCTCGATCTCTTGTCGAAGCTCCCGAAGCTCTTCCTCTACCTTGTCCCACACATCGGAGCGTTGCTCCCAGTCGAAACCCACATTGGCGGCTTTCTCCTGCACTCTGTACGCCTTTATCATAGAAGGCAAACCGCTGGGCACACCGGAGAGCACCGTCTTATTGCCCCCCTTCTCTTTGAGCTTGATCTGCTCCCAGTTTTGCTCCACATCGTGGGCGTCATTCACCTGAACGCTTCCGTAGATATGAGGGTGGCGGTAAATGAGCTTCTCGGCTTCGCCATGCGCTACACTTGCGATATCAAACGCCTCCTTTTCTTCGCCAATCTTGGCATAGAATAGCACATGAAGTAGTACATCTCCAAGCTCCTTGGAGATCTCACGGTCGTCTTCATGGAGCAAAGCCTCCGAAAGCTCAAATACCTCCTCTATTGTATTGGGACGAAGAGATAGATTGGTCTGCTTAGCATCCCAAGGACACTCTACCCTCAGGCGATCCAGCACATCCAGTAGGCGACCCAACGCCTCTAGCTTCTCCTCCCTCGTACTCTTCTTGTATGCACTCATATTAATTTATTCACTCAATTTATGTACTACTGTGATAGTACACCACAAATCTATAAAGTATTTCTCAAATAGCCAAATATTCCGACTGGTTTTTTCATAGTACCCTGTAACATTTTAAGTTAAAGCCCTCCACGCTCCCACAAAAATAGACATATCGCCCGACATAACCAACCAATCGCCCCTCACGAAATACCCTGTACCCTAACCCCCAAAATGAAATCGCCACCTTCCCCTCCCTAGAGTATCCAAAAGCCCTCGCCTGCGCCGCATCCACGGCTAGCGCGAGCAAGCAAATTTATTCCTAGAGATAAATAAATTTATTTGTACAGATAAATAAATTTATTCCTAGGAATAAATTTCACTGATATAGGGTATCACGAAAAGGATTGAGCGCTAGCAGTTTTGGGTAGTATTGTCAATGGAGCATGTTGCGCAAAGCAACATTTTCTTATTATTCGTCGAAATAGTCTTATGGTAGCACTTTAAAAAGTGGTTTATTGCGAGATTAATGTTTATTAATTTGTCATTCCTTGGTGTTTTTCTTAGAATTTGTATCTTTGTGCGAGTTAATATGAATTTATTTGAGCAAAAGGATAATGAAAAAGATTTTACTACTACAGTTGTTGCTGATGACAACACTCTTTGTTTCTTGTGTAGGGATGAAAGAAAGTCCCAAAGTTCAAGAAAAGCCATTCGACATCGTTCGAACCAAGTGGGAGGCAACCTATCGTTTTGATGAAAAGGATCCCAAGTCTGCTCTAGTGAGTGTGATTTACGATTTCAAGACTTCGACCGAAGTGGTCTTTGTGCACACAATCAAAGAGGGATCCGTAGACCCTGGGGAATTTCCAAATGAGCCAATTAATCTCTCCTATACCTATATCACTCCTACTCTAAAAATCCTCTCGGCTGATAAAAAGACCAGGACTGTCTATAAGGTTGACGAAAAGGCCGGTACTATGTCCATCGTGGGCGATGAGGTGCTCGATAATGGAAAGTGGGTTGAAGGTAAGGAAGGTTACAAGATTACTCTCCACCTAAAGAAGTAAGTTTTTAAAGTAATACACAATAAAGAGTATGAATACATGGTTGGGCGACTACGTCTTCTAGTATTTGCCCTTTCAAATCCTGATTGTCGTACGACGTATGTTTGTCGTGCGCATCAGGATTTGTTATTTTTACGTACGTAACACAACGACATGGATACATCATCATCTCCCAAAAGACTGCTCAGTCTCACTGACTATGGCGTCTTGTTTCTTATCTTTTTTGGATATTTCACTTTCACCTCTCTTCTGATGTTCTTTGGGACACCAGATCCTCAAGCTCCAAGTGCAGACTCTTTTACTGAGCAGCAAAATATCTTTTCTATTGTTTTGGAACTATCCTTTCTCTCTGTAGCAGGGTTGTACTTATGGTGGAGAAGATTCGATTTCTCAGCCCTTAGTTTTTCTGTGAAGTGGTATACTCTTCCCCTTATGCTTCTCCTTATAATAGTTGGAGGAGGTATTCTCGATGTTTGTCTTTACGGGTCTTATTGGATTAAGCATGGTGTCAATCCTCTGAAATACTTCCCTATTTGGTATTCTGATCCCAATGTTGATTACTTCGCTCACATAAATATTTGGCTAGTGCTATTTGCTCTACTTAATGGTTTTTTCGAAGAACTATTCTTTATGGGGCTTACATTTGCAGTAAATGCACAATATAGACTTGTTGCGATCATAGCAAGCATATTTATTCGATTTGGGTTTCATCTTTACCAGGGGGTACTTTCAGCATTCGGGATTGCACTTATGGGGGTTGTCTTTATCTGCATACGCCAAAAATTCACTTCTTTGGTTCCTTTTGTCCTAGTTCACTCTATTTTTGACATTTTTGGAACAGGTATATTACTATGGATATACTTGATTTTCTTTCGTTGAATAAAGGTATAATAGAGCTTGCTGAACCGATCTCAATAACCTTTCACACAATGAACTGAAGTTCTCTCAGTAAACAGCACGAGGGTGTGCCAAAAAATGTACTGGCACACCCTCGTTGTTGAATAATACTTCTTAAATTGTCACATCACCCTTGAGTGCTAACCCTTAGGCACAAAACAGCCTTTCATAAGACTCATTTAATGAGAATGTTGCACGAAGTGCCCATTCTCTTAATGGAGTTGGTTCCACAAAGGCTTGCTACATATCTTTGACAATGGACTATAAATTTAGAATGAGTATCCCACTCCTACAGTGAGTGCATCGACCCCTGCCAATTTAGATAGTCCATACTGATAACTAATGTCCGCTCGGATTCCTTTATAAAACCCTCCAATACCACAAGACAACTGGTTCAAATCTTTCTGTCCATAACGGTAGCCAATACGGGCAGAGATAAGGTTGTTAAAAGAATATTCAATACCACTGCTCACCAGCAGTAGTTGGGCATTCTTAGGAGTGAAATAGCGAGCACTTAAAGCCCAAGCTACCTGATGCTTAGGAGACAATGCCAACTGCCAGTCCCCTCCAAATTGGACTGAAGTAGGTAAGCTGTAAGGGATACCAGTATCACCATATTTAATGGGCTTACCTACGTCTTGTAGTCTTAAGCCTAAGGTAAGCAGCGTAGAAGTCTGGTTAATCTTAAATAGTTTTTGGTATCCTGCTCCCACAGAAAACCCAATTCCACTGGTGCTTCGTCCCATATCGCTTTTAAAGTAAGTGGTAGTGGCGTATGCAACTACCGATGGGATTACCTTAAACGCATATCCAAGATCTAAAGTCCACTCGAAAGGACGCACTACTCCCGCATCACCAGTAGTAGCAGTGATTGGGATCGTCTGTCCTCCTCTCCACCTACTTCCAAAGAGCAAAACACGATTCGGATCAAGTTCAATATTCGTGCCTAAGTTGAACTGCATTATCCTGCCTACCTCTACCGCTGGGAATATCTGGCTACTCAAGTCTATGCTCATCCTTTCATCCGAAAATACTGCAGCCGCAGGATTAGAATAAATATGCATCTGCTTTGTATCACCCAACATTGCTCCCCCTAGGGCTGTACTGCGAACATCCGGTGTAGACTCAAGAATGGGAAGTATACGCCCTTGAGAAAAGGCAAGAGTACTCGAAATGAAGGCTACGAAAACTGCTGATAATAATCTTATTCTCATGGTGTAATTAGTTCTTAATAAATGTACGATAATCCTTTGAACGACTGGTCTCTACTATCAGATTGTATACTCCAGTCACTAACTTATCCAACTCTAAAGTTGCCTCGTGCGTCATAGGATTGACCTTTAGTTTATCCTCTATCAGCTTCTCTCCTGTAGAAGATGTAACAATAACATTGATAGTTTCATCGTCAGACTTCACGAGTATTTTCAGATAGCTATGTGCAGGCATAGGATAGAGAGCCTGGATTTCAGAGGCTTCAGCTTTAGTCACCCGGACAATGAAAGTAGTAGAAGACTTCCTATAACCATCATTACCATAGACAATAATCGTTGCTACCCCCACCTCGTGAGGTGTAACTATAAGCTGATGATCGCGTACCTCAGCGGTCACTACAGACTTATTATTGCTCTCAGCCTTGAAAGAAATATCTGTAAGCCCTGCTGCCAGTTTAAAAGCAGAACTAAGGTCTATTGTCTGTGCCTGCCCATTCTCCATCAAGAAGAGGTTCTTTATCTTCTGATTTGAAATAGGGGCGGAGTGATCTACCACTGAGAATGGAATGACATACTTTGACTTGCCGTTAAATTGGTCTTCAAGCTCGAGGGTAAATGAGTACTCACCCCTTAAGCCTTGTACAATCACCGACATCTTGAGGTCATCACCAACCCGCTCTACTGTTACTCCTTCTGGAAGATCACTGGTCTTGTAAGACCACGTATGTTTATCTTCATCTTTTATTTTGAATGAGTGAACGAAGTACGGACTCGTATTGAGTATCACTAAGGGTTCAGTAGGTAGGTTAGCTATCACTGGAGAATGGTTAAGATCAGTCTTGAATGTGCCATGTTGAACCTTAGACGTATTTCCAAATCTATCGCATGCGACAATAGCTACATGGTAAGTTTTCCCAGTCTCCAGTCCTTTGAATGCAAAAGACAATTCCTCTCCCAGTTTCTTCTCATGGTTATACACTTCAGCAGCAGGCTTCGTGAGATCCTTAATTTCATTCGGGCTTAGATATATTCGGTATGAAAATGCCACTTTGGTATGTGCATCCTTGTCTTCAGGTACTTTCCATGACACCTCAGCATCGTAATAACCAACCTCCTTAACATCTATCTTATCAACCTGTGCAGGAGCTTCTTTTTCAGGATCACTCAGTGCCAACGCTGCATCTATATAGCCTACACCCATCTTTCCTTTGTAAGAAGGTTTTTGAGACTCATGATCACGAGGCTTAACGGCAGCAAGAAGTCTTTTCTGAAGTTCCTTATTGGTCAAATTACCTGACTTCCCAAAGTGGGAAACCATCAACGCAGCTATACCAGTAACGTGTGGAGTAGCCATAGAGGTACCCATAAAATAAGCATAAAGCCCCTGTTCTGAGTCTAATCCATTATATATTAAGATAGATCCAGGATCATTCCCCACTTTAATCTGCGGAAAGTGCCTAGGCACGGTACTCAATATTCCTCGGTTGATACTAACTCTAGTATCTCCACCAGGAGCCAATATATCGACCCATTTTCCACAACTAGAATAAGAAGACAGCTTAAAATCAGGATTGAATGCCGCAACAGCAATAACAGAAGGATCATAAGCCGGTATAATGTCCACATCCACACTGCTGTCATTTCCTGAAGCGAAAATCACCACCCCGCCGGACATCATAGTCCCTGGCTTAGGCTTACCGTCGGGATCATTTCCTGCATACTTGATAAAGTAGTCAATACCCTCTTGAATAATTGCACCTGCATCAGCATGTTTCTGCTTATAGTACTCGGAATTTATATCTTCTTTTTTTCTAAACTCGAATCCCCATGAGCAATTGGCAATAAGTGCCCCATGATTAGCCGCCCAAATAAAAGCTTTTGCATGTTGATCGTTCGTAGCAGCTTTAAAATGTGGTAAATCCGCACTAAACACCTGACAGCTCATCAGACGAACGCCGCTATCTTTGGTGCCATCTCCTCCTGCCACTCCTGCAACCCCAATATTATTATTGTTTCGTGCAGCCACGGTACCAGCCACATGAGTCCCGTGAAAACCAGGGTCAATAACAAAACTATCATTGAAGAAGTTTTTTCCGTGAATACCCCCTTCACCCGTCCACATAGACTCCTTGAGATCTGGATGATCAACGTCAACGCCTGAGTCAATAATCGCCACAATGACCTTAGGGTCACCGGTAGTTGTTTCCCATGCTTTAAAGAGATTGATATCAGCATCACGCACAAAGCCATCAGTCAGCCCTTCATTGAAGTAGTGCCACTGCTTCCTCAGTAGAGGGTCCGGCGTTTTGAAAGCAGGATAACCATGGTTGGTATCCGGAAAATCACGTGAACGCAGAGGAGTAAATTGGGCATCGGCTTGCTTTAATCTGATTTCTCCATGCACTATCTCCACTGTCTTCTCTGCTCGGAGGTCATCAATAACTTCCTGGACATCAATGCTATCATCAAAGACAACCTTGTACCATCTATCCAAGCCCTCTCGAATCATTGCTGGGGCATATTCGCCACTGATGTCAAAGACTTGTTCTAGCCTTACGCCAGAGGTCGCACTACGAAGAGAAGATGTCCTCAGACTCTGAGAGATATTCTCTCTTGCTTTAGCATCGCCACCTTTTGAGAGTTTAAGATAGACTATACCTGGCTCCCAAACGATAGATTCTTCAGCAGAGGAGTCGTTTCTTTGTTCCGGAGCCTCTGAAAGAATTTCCGAATCAATTTCTCTTTGGCAACCTATCGCTACACTACTAACTATTAGTAACGCCAGTATTGCTACTACAGCTGATAATGTCTTATTTTTCATGATAAAATAATTTCGTTAGTTGATTAATTTTTAGGGAAGTTATCCACATAGCTCTTATTCTTATAGTACTGGAATACCACTTCCCCTTCACCCTTAGGATAAATGTCTACAAGCTCATCTATCCCTCGGTAATAAGTTGTGTAACCACTTCCGTGGTCTGTTCGACCCAATACATATCCTTTTTTCCCGGCGGGGTAATGTAAAGAATTTTTCAGAGAAAAATCAGAACCATATTCTGGGAAGTATGGATTCCCTGGTGTCACTCGGTAAATATAATCTAAGCCTTCATACACGTCCTGTCGCTGTCCCACAGTACCCTTGAGTTTCGAATCTCGGGTAATCTTACCATTCAAATCAGGATATTGATCAAGCGCTTCAATACAATTAAACACATAGTGTACCATTTTTAGTGCACCCTTCTTATTATCCTGTACTTTAGGGATAAACACTAAGGAGTAATATTGTATCTCTGGGTCAGAAGAAGGAATAGACAAATCATGAGTGTAGTCTGGCAGAAATCCCTGAGATGCTTCATACTCCATCACCTCTTTTAGCTTGAATTTTATGTCATGGAGCCTATGAGCTGTACGAGTAGGAAATGTTTCCACATCTTTTCCATTATTTTGAAGCGAAAGATAGTTGCTCGTTTCATTATACTGCATATAGGCGCCATTATAATCGAATGCTGGAATAATTCTAGAATTCTCTGAGTTATGCACTTCAAAATAGCCAGTAACATCATCTTTGGCACGGAAGAATCGCGATGTACTCTTTTCCATCCTCTCCATCCTCGCACTTGGAGTATAACCATTGAACGCCATCCACGAACGAAGGTCTTCTTCCTCAAAACGTTGATTTTCCTTAGCTTTAAGGAAAATATCTCCTGTAGCAAGCTGATAGACTGGTTCTACTTCTCCACGGTCAAATCTATAAATTATCAGTGGAGACTGTTCTGCATCTGTAGAGAAAGCCATATCCCTTTTATCCACATCACCTTTTGGAAATTCGTATCTGAGTTCGTATTCTCTATTGCGCTCATACCCTCTCTCTTTCTCTTGCTCTATGATTTCACTTCGCTTTGCGTGAAATGGAATACTTAGAGGATCAGCGAACTGTATCCACCCTCTTTGAATAATATCCATTCTGAGGTGTTCGGTATCATTGGATATAAACAGAATGCCCTTACGACTTCTTTTCGAATCAGGGTCATCTTTACTAAAATCCTCCACACTAAGTGTCAGCGAGTTATCTTCGTTCTTAACCCAAGATAACCATGGGATTTCGCCGAATGAGCGAACTTTCCAATGCGACGAATTAGAAACTACTTTGATCGTTTTGCTTTCTTTCTCTCGGTCGAATCGAACTTCGGTCAAACCATCTTTTATCTCTATCGAAGGCTTGGTTCCAACCTGAGAGATAGAGAAACTGAACTTACTGCCTAGCAAATCAACAGTCAATGGCGAAGTTCTCATTTCGACTTCAGTATTTTCTTCGGCAGTCACAATAATTCTATTCCCCTCTCTATGCACCTTTAGCCACTTATCCAAAGAGGCCTCATCAATGCTCCAGCTAGAAGAGCTGGCAGAGGTAATAGATATTTCTTTTGTGCCACCAGGCTGCTCAAAGACTAAGCTCTGAGTGTCACTCATAAGAAAGTGTTCAATAGGGTCTCCACTCCTATTGTTGCGGCATCCCATGAGTAATAATGGTAGGATGACCAGTATGTATCGTAATACGTAATTTGTTTTCATCATAAAATCACTATACTTCATTCAATTATTATTCCCATCCTTCATTTTGCTTGACTAGCTTATTGATTTGGTTTACTTCATCCTTTGGGAAGCCCCAAATGAATTTCTTATGATGTGGTTCAATGCCTTCACCCAAGTCAAAGCCGTCAGCAAAGAAAGAACTTGGAACTCTGTGCTCCTTCCTGAGTCCCTGTCGTTCACGCTGCTTAATAGGGAGTCCCCATCTCGACAAGTCCCAAAGCCTGAATCCTTCAAATGCAAGTTCTCTACTACGCTCATCTCTAATAGCCTTCTGTAGTAGCTCTCCCTCCTCTGCTACGGCAGCCAAGCCTCTGGATGCTCTCAGGTCATTCAGCATAGTCTTCGCCACTTCCATGTCACCGACCTCGTATGCTGCTTCTGCAGCGATCAGGTACTGCTCTGCTATCCTGAATGGCTTTGGCGAACAAATCCCATTAGGTACATATCCTCCCCATTGTGGGTTATCTAATGTGCGATACTTAGGATTACCCTTGAATTTTGATATAACACACAACTGCTCTGGAGCATTCTTATCGGTTACAGTAGAGTACACCCACTCAAAATACGCTGGCACACGTCTATCTCTGTCAGTGAAAAGATCATATACCACGGTTCCTGATGGGAGATAAGAGGGTTTATTGAAGTTTCTGTGATCATTTGGGTCTTTAGACTGCCAGTACTTCCAAGTCTCCAAATCAGCTCCATAGAGATTGATGGTGGTTGCAACTTCGTTTTGCTTATCCACAAAGGGCTGCCATATCTGCTCCTTGCCACTATCGTGGTGCCACATCTGGATGAATGGGTTATTCTCTCCTTCTGCGTCTTTGTGCTCTCCTGTAATAGGTGCGATTAGTGGATACTTTCCATTATCAATGAGTTTCTTCGCCTCGATTAGAGCTTCAGGCATCTTATTCATATAGAGATACACACGAGCTCTCAAAGCGATTGCGACATCCGAAGTCAACTCATCCGATCCTTCGGCGCAAGGCACTGATGCGAGGAGCTTTTCTGCCTTCTCCAAGTCATCCAAGATGAGCTTATAGGCTGCACGATTCGAAGCTCGTCCCTCCTTATCTACAGAAAACGGGGTAGTACGAAGAGGAATGGACAAATCTTGTTCCGCAGTCTCCTCCTTATAGGGCATACCCCACCGCATAGCTAAGCTGAAATGATAAAAGGCACGAGCCAAATATGCATTTCCTAGATATACGTCTATCTTATGCTTATCTTGAGGATTCACATTGAGTTTTGGAGCTGACTCTATCACGACATTGACATCCACGAGTGCTGCATAATACGAGTGGTAGACCTGCTTGATGACTTCGTCCTCTGACTTGACATCCCACTTATGGAATGACCCATACAGGCCTCCAAATGAAGCGTGTGCATTGAGCATGTCTGCTTGTACTTCTTGTGGAAGGACATATCCACCTCCGAACTTTCCTCTCAAAGTCGAATAAACTCCATTATCCCACTTGGTAGCATCTTCGAGAGTGAGATATGACTGCTCGTAACGCATATAGTCTAACGGGGCGCGATCCAGATTGCAGCCACCCAATAACAAGAGTCCTGCTACACATGCTACTACTGCATTTAATGTTCTCTTTTTCTTCATGACTTTCTTAATTTCTTTTTCCTGCACGATTCTTTCCATGAGGGATTAAAATGACACTTCCAATCCGAGACTTAATTGCTTAGTATTAGGATTGACTCCCATTGCAATATTATGCCCTACCTCAGGATCGATTCCTCTAAATTTGGTAAAGGTCAGCAGATTACGTCCGACAAAGTATATACGTGCTGAAGTGAAAAAATTCTGAGCTTCTAATACTCGCCTTGGAACGTTGTATCCGATAGTAAGGTTCTTCATACGCATAAATGAAGAATTCTCCAGCATCTTTGAGTCCAAGTATGAGCTTTCCTTATTATTGCGAACATACTCTAAGGATGGGAATTCAGTATTATCGCCCGGTTTCTTCCAATAATCGAATAACAACCTCGATCCATTGAAGTTACTCTTCTTGTCACGGATATAGTAGTCATTCTCATAGTATCGCTTATCCATAGAAATCATATGCTTGCCCAATGCAAAAGCAAAGTCTGCATTCACATAAAATCCCTTCCAGTTGGCTTCAAATCCCCATCCTCCTACCATAGGAGTGTATACTGGGATACCAGTATTTTGCTCCAACTTAATAGACCATTCGTCTGTGACTTTAGCATCATCTCGTGTAGCTACTGATATATCATCTCCAGGGAGGTACCACTCCGGATGACCTGTTTTAGTATTCACACCCTTATATAGAGGTAATACAAATGTGATGGGCTTACCTACAATGAAAGCCTGTTGTGCCCCTGGGTCATACCATTCCTGACGTCCTTCGAAGAGTTCAACCACTTTATCATTATTGTGGCTAAAGTTAATGTAACAGGAAAGACCATAGTCGGCTCTAGGCTTGATGATATCGGCCTTGAGCTGTAAGTCAAAACCATAATTGAGATATTTACCCACATTCTCAAATTTGGTCACATATCCGGCACCCGTTATAGGAAGTCCCGTAGAGAGAGACTGTGGCACTTCAAATAGCATATTGCTAGTGAGCCTATTGTAATACTCGAGATTGAGCTCTAGTCTGTCCCACATCCGAGTCCTGAAGCCAATGGTAAATTTGCTCTGATTCTCCCATGTGAGATCAGGATTGCCGAGACTGATGAAGCCTAAGCTGATCTGACCTTTTTTTTGCCCGACTTTACCAGCATATGAGTCTATTGCATAAGGAGGAATAGAAGCATTTCCCTGAGTACCATAACTAGCTTTAACGTCTAAAGCATCAAGCCACGAAACATTGCTAAGGAAGTCTTCTCGCTTCGCTTTCCAAAGGAGACCTGCTGACCAGAACAGTCCATTTCTGCGAGATCTTGAGAAACGTGAAGATGCATCATTTCGTAATACTAGATCCACGAAATACTTCTCGCTATAGTCATAAGATAGCTGAGTGAAGTAGGATAAAAAAGCATAGCTCAGACCACCCTCAGAGACACGATAATCCTTGGTCACATTATTCAGCGTATACAAGCGGTCATCTAGTATCCCAAAACCACTGGCGTTGAAGCTATCATCAACGTAGTTTATATACTCATGACCTAGAAGTGCCGTGACATTATGCTCACCAAAACCCTTTTGCCACTTTATAGTATTAGTGAAAGACAGATTAAGGGCATTGGCATATCCTCTACTCGAACTTCCTACACCATATGCTTTTCCATAGCTAGGAAGTGTCCTGTTTCTACTAGTTCCATAGCTGGTCTCTATACCACCCATGGATCTTATAGTAACACTCTTAATAGGAGTAATAGTGATCTGTCCATTAGCAGAAAAGATAAAAGATGATGAACCACCAGGATTGGTAGCTATTACATGCTTAGGTGTAAACATCTCTAGCATTGGGATATACTCAAGCTCTTTACCTGTCTCTGGATCGAAAGGAGAGATAAAAGGAGGGTTCATCGCAGCAAGTCCGCCACCCCCAGCGTTACTATTACTAAATGGTGAGACTTGACTCTTGTCTCCCGATACTGAAGTGTTCAACCCACACCGAACATAATCGTTAAATGAAGTATTGAGATTGACTCGCCCGAATACCTTCTGATAGGAAGAACCCATCCTGAGTCCCTTCTGAGATATCCCTCCTCCTGAGATATAATAATTAGTATTGCCACTACCGCCTGACACAGCAATACTTGCACTGTACAATGGCGCAGGCTGATAAATATACTTATACCATTGGAAATCCGTGCCTTTGAACAGCGTTTCTTTGAGATATGTCAATTCATCTGCCTTATAGAGCCCTGTTTCTTCATAGTATCTTAGCAATTCAGGACCAGTCATAAGGTTGTCAAAATACTGGGTATTTGCTAGTGTGGAGACCCCATATTGCCCTCTAAGGGTTATAGTGGCTCGCTTATCAGCCACACCTCTTTTGGTAGTGATGTAAAGCACTCCGTTGGCAGCCCGAGCTCCGTATATTGAAGTCGCTGCAGCATCTTTAAGCATTTGGACACTTTCAATGTCATTGGGGTTCATAGACTGTACGACCGCCATACTCACAGGCATCCCATCCATAATAACTAGAGGCAGAGAGCCTGCTCCCAGAGAGCCTTGACCATGGAGAGCGAAAGATAGTCGCGATGATGGTTCTCCAGAAGATGAATAAACCTGAAGCCCTGTCACCTTTCCTTGTATTGCATCAAGGGGATTGGCTACTGGCTTATTCGCAAGCTGCTTAGCATCCACCTTTACTACTGATGCCGAGGTATTGGCGACCTTTCGGGTCATATAACCTACAACCACAACTTCCTCTAGAGTCTCAGTGTCAGGCTCCATCTTTACCATCATGTTTTCAGACGCCTCCATCTCCACTGGCTTGTAGCCTAGGAAGCTAAAGATAAGGATTTCTCCTTTCTTCACCTTGAGCGTAAAAGTCCCATCTGCGCCCGAAAAGGCACCTTTGGTCTGATCGCTTTTGGCACGTATTGTTACGGCCATAAGTTCGTCATTGTTTTCGTCTACCACCCTTCCCTTGGCTGTAATCGTCTGTGCAAAGACGCTTGTAGCACTTAGGAAGAAAAGCAGGGATAACATCAAGATTTTTTGCTTCATAAATACTGTAATATAAAAGTTGGTTAACTCAATCAGGGATTCCGACACCGTTTCTGCCTAGACAAATCAGGCGTTAATCCTCTATTCAAATGCTATTCGGTACACCAACCAAGTCGCACCCACTGCAAATATAGTATAATATTTAGTTGCATACAACAAATTAACACAAGGTTTTTCTTTAATGTATATTAGAGGTTAATTATTTTCTATATGGCACACATGTGTAGTAATTTTATAAACAACATGTTCCACGTATGACAAATATTTGTATTACAATTGCTTAACAGCCCTATTTACCCCTGCTGAAGAGTAATTCAGCCCCTACAGAGAAGGGGAATCGAGAATATTAACAATTGTGACGCCTCTCGCCCCATTCCAGCCCCCATTAGCGGGGCAATTACGAGCTAAGGTAGGACAAGAGAGAGCCCGCAAGGGCAAATATTACGAACACCCATGACCCCTCTAGGTGTCGGACTAGTTCAATGAGATGAGACAATAGCGCAGTCTTCGTTAGCCTCCCTGAACTTAGGAGCGGAGCCAAGCCCCCTTGCCTATGGGCTACCTTCGGTTTAGGGGTTTGGGGGCTTATAACTCTCCTTTGATTGTTATCCCTAATACGGTTCCACTGATACCCTATATCAGCGAAATTTATTCCTAGGAATAAATTTATTTATCTGTACAAATAAATTTATTTATCTCTAGGAATAAATTTGGTTGCTCAGGCGAGACAAAAAGAGCGCGAGCACAATTAAAATTGACTAAATGTAGTCTATAGGTTTGGGGACTTAAGAGAGCGCACAAAAAAAGTGAGTGGAGCAGCCTCACTAAGAGGCTTACCCCACTCACCATTCGATTGTTTAGACAAAAAATATCTATATCGCAGCCCGAAACCCCGATGCCCTCCAAGAGGTGGTCACGCGTAAGCACATGAGCCCCAACTACACTACAGACTTAAATGATATCCTGAAGATTCACCCCAAGTAGGGGCGGCATGAGGGAGGATTAGAAGAGACCGAAGCGCTTGCGCTTCTTTTTCTGTCCGTAGCCATGGGCATAGCGGTTCATCATCTCTTGCTGCATATCATCGACTACCGTAGGTGCTACCGCAGCAGGCTGGAAAGGCTTCCCGTTACTAATCATCTGGTAGATGGTGTCCCAGTGTGGGAGCTTCCCGAGCGAGCGGTCGTCGATAAAGATATCGGCTTGGAGCTTGCGCGAGAAGTGCCTATCGGCATGGGTCTCCTCGGGAAAATTGCTATTCACAGAATAAAATACCAGTCCCCGCTCCTCGCACCATTGAAGTGCCTCTTGGAGCAATTCGCGTTCGCGTACCGACCATAGAATAAGGCGGTGCCCATCCATCAGCAACTTCCTTAGGTTCCTCACCGCACCATCGATCTCCGTCCCTATCCGTGGGTATTCGTGGGTAACTATGGTACCATCGAAGTCTACGGCGATGGTATATATTTTCTTAGAGGCTGTCTTTATCATTATTAATAATCAAGTCTTAACATCGGCGCAAAGATACCACTAATTACCCTAGCCCGCCAGCCTGCGCACCCTTATGGGGCTATCGCTGTAGGTACCACTTCACCCAAAGCCGTCTTAATAGCCACGATATTTGGAGAGGAAAATCTATTAGTAAGAGCGCTCTTACTAAGAACCTTCTTACTAGGGCGGCATCGGGAGCAAGGGCTTAGAAGGTGACCAAGCCCGAACACTGAACCGAAGGTCGCCCACAAGCAAAGCAACACTTTAGCTTGTAGTGAACCACAGGACCGCGTAATTGCTCATGCGTTTGCCCTTAAGGCGAGCCTCATGGGCGCTCGCCCGATAGCAATTTAGGGGAAAGGTGGTCAATAAGTGGTATGGGGTGGGGGATTAACGGGCGGGGATGATGAGTGCGCAGAGAATGTAGACGAATAGACCGCTGCCTCCGAGGGCGGTGGCAAGCACCCATAACAACCGAATTACTGTGGGGTCGAGATTAAAATACTCTGCGATACCTCCGCATACACCTGCAAACATCCTATTGGTCTGGCTCCTTAGTAACTTCTTCTCCATATTGCTGTGTTATCTATATGTTAATTGTTCATTGTACTCACCTACTACAAAGATACCATTAATACCAATCGGGGGGACTATGGCTCGTCTTGTCGGCTAGTGTGCCCTAAAATATTTGTTACTAGGGATTTCCCGCTCTGGGAGTGCCTTTGGGAGATTATTCGCAATTACTTAGGTGTATGCCCTTTGTTATTATGAAAAAATTACCTATCTTTGGTGGAATTTCATAAAGAATGGGTTTAACTGAGGGCGGAGTAGTATGCCCCAATAGCCCTTATCTATGGATGGATTTTAGAGTTTTTGTAAGATTATTAATACTAAGGTTTATGAAAAAAATCGTATGTCTTAGGGCGCTTCTTCCCCTGAGTCTTGGCGCCTCTCTTTTGATAGGGGGGGGTATTGAGACTCAGGCAGTTACGACAAAACAGGGCGTATCTGAAGTAGTTGCTCAGTCTAAAACAATTACCGTGAAGGGCGTGGTTGTAGACGCTACCCACAACGAGCCTGTGATCGGTGCTACCGTGATGCTCAAGGAGGATAAGTCTAAGGGCACACAAACCAATCTGGATGGTGAGTTTACGCTCGCCAATGTCCCCAGTAACGGCACCCTTGAGGTCTCCTACATAGGCATGAAGACTGTAACGGTCGCTATCAATGGGCGCACCACCATCAATATCTCACTTCAGGAGGATAACGAGCTCCTGCAGGAGGTGGTTGTCACTGGTTATGGTGGTAAGCAGAGCCGTGTCAAGGTGACCAATTCTATTGCCAATGTAGATACTGAGAAGCTAACCGTCGGAGTGTACTCTAATCCTGCTCAAGCTCTCTCGGGGGCTATATCAGGTCTTCGTGTAGTACAGTCTTCAGGTAATCCAGGGGCTACACCACAGATTATCCTTCGTGGTGGTACCAATTTCAATGGAAGTGGTTCTCCCCTCGTGCTTGTGGATGGTCAACTCCGTGGGAGTCTCTCCGACATCAACCCCAATGATATCGAGAGCATGAGTATGCTCAAGGATGCAGGTGCTACTGCGCTCTATGGTGCTCGTGCTGCCAATGGTGTAATCCTCGTGACCACCAAGAGTGGTAAGGCAGGGATGGGTGAGATCAATGTGAAAGCACGTGTAGGTCTCAACTACGCTGTCTTCCCTCACAAGTTCCTCGGTGCTAAGGACTATATCACGTGGATGCGTAGAGCTTATGACATCACTCCTTGGGCACCAAAGAACAACCTCAATGGCGCTCAGCCAATGGGTATCGGCAATGTATATGGTCCGGGTATGAAGTGGAACCTTATGGAGTACAATCCTAAGTACGATGAACTCCTCGCCAAGGGGTGGCAGAAGATGAAGGATCCACTCTCCGATAAGATTCTGATGTACAAGGAAACTTTTCCTCAGGACTACAACTTCGTAAACCCATCTATGACCCAAGACTACAATGTGAGTCTCTCTGGAGGTAACGATAAGGGTACCTACTATGCAGGTTTAGGTTATAACCACTCTCAGGGTCTGCCTGTAACTTCGTTCTACAAGCGCTACAGCTTTGTGCTCAATGGTAGCTATAATATCAAGCCTTGGCTTACTTCTCGCAGTAGCTTCAACTTCAACCGTGCCAACTGGAACTCTATGCCAGGTTCACAGGGCAGTGAGGAGAACTACTTCGGTCGTATCAATTCTGTGCCTACTACCGCTCGCTATACAGATGAGGATGGGAACCCTCTCTTGGGACCAAACACAGGTGATGGCAACCAGATGTTCCAGCCACAGAAGTGGATCCGTGACAACCAGACCGATAAGTTTACGATGATTCAGGCATTTGATGTCAAGTTTACCGACTACCTCAAGCTTACTCTTACTGGTAACTGGTACTATAGCGAAGGATTCTACGAAGGCTTCAATAAGGATAGAGTCACCAACCAAGAAGGGACTAGTTGGCAGCGTGGTCGTGAGACTTGGGCAAAGTTCGACCGCGGTCTCGCACAGACCTACAATGGTGTATTCAACTTCAGCAAGTACTTTGGTCAGCACTCTGTAGATGTTATGCTAGGTATGGAGTACTTCCAGGATGCTAGCAAGGGCTTCAGTGCTGAGGGTAGTGGTGCTCCTACTGATGACTTTATGGACCTTGGTCTTACGCTCACCGAAGAGGGTAAGCGCAAGATTGATAGCTACCACAGCAAGTACCGCATCCTCTCTTACTTCGGTAGGCTCAATTATGAGTTTGCTGGTAAGTACTTGGCAAGTGCCGTATTCCGTGAGGATGGTTACTCCTCTCTATTGGATAACCGTTGGGGCTTTTTCCCAGGAGTGTCTGGTGGTTGGATCTTTGGTAATGAGGACTTCGTGAAGGAGGCACTGCCATGGCTTAGCTTTGGTAAATTACGTGCATCTTATGGTGTCAATGGTGATGCTTCTGGAATCGGTGCTTACACCTTACAGGGTAGTTACAACTCTGCTAAGTACAATGGTAATACAGGGTTTCTAATTGGCAACCTGCCTAATCCTACGCTGCGCTGGGAGAAGACCCGTACATTTGAACTCGGAGCTGATATGAGCTTCTTTGCTAATAGGCTCAACACAAATATCACATTCTACGACCGTCTGACTTTAGACAAATATGCAGCTTTCGACCTCCCTCCTACAGGTGGATTCTCTAGTATCCAAAATAACAATGGTAAATTCCGCAACCGTGGTGTGGAGCTCGAGATCTCTGGTACGCCTATAAAGACCCAAGACTTTACTTGGCAGGTCGGTGGCAACATCACTTACAATAAGAATACCATCATCCAGCTCCCAGATAATGGTCTCGATCGCAACCGTCAGGGTGGTCAGCAGATCTACACTGGCAAGGGCGACGAACTACAGTGGGTTGGTGGCTATCAGGAAGGTCAGGAGCCTTGGGTGGTAGTTGGCTATAGGTCTATGGGTATCTTCCAGAGTGACGAGGAAATCAACGCTGCTTATCCTGGTGGTACTGTAGAAGGTAATGTGCAGGGTAAGAAGTCTTATACCCCAGCCGCTTGGGCTAAGCTCACCGATGCGCAGCGCAAAAATGCCATCCTCCTTACCCCTGGTGATATGAGGTGGAAGGATATCAATGGCGATGGTAAGATTGACTCCTTCGACCAGGTGGTGTTCGGCAATGCTATGCCACACTGGACTGGCGGTCTTACTTCTACCATGAGTTGGAAAGGTCTTCGCCTCTACTTAGCCGTAGACTATGCTCTTGGTTTCTGGAACTACGACAACACCACTCCTTGGTATATCGGAGCAGCACAGGGGACCTATAATACCATCGATATGGTATTTAATACATGGACACCAGAGAACCGCAATGCTAAGTATCCTAAATACGTCTATGCAGATATGCTAGGCGCAGCTAACTTCCATCGCAATTCAGATCTATTCGCTTACAAGGGCGATTATCTAGCCTTCCGAGAGCTATCGCTCTCTTATACACTGCCACAAAACATCTCGGAGATGGTTGCAGCTAAGAGGATAGAATTCTCTGTAACGGGTCAGAACTTAGGTTACCTCGTAGGTGCTAAGGTGGCTACTCCAGAGAGAATGCGTACAGGTGGTGTAGCATCAGGTACAGGTTATTCATTGCCACGTACGGTGCTATTTGGGCTTAATGTTACATTCTAATCAGTGACTAAATAGTATATGAATAAGATAAAGTATGCACTATTGCCAGTGGCTATGATAGCACTGGTAGGGATGTCTTCCTCATGTAAAGGCGTCCTAGACCTCACTCCTGAGGATTACTATGGTAGTGGTAACTACTGGAAGACCGAGGCGCATGTTGTGGGCTATGCCGATGGTTTGCACAATCACCTCCGCAGCTATTACGTCGACCATACCATCAACTTCGGTGAGCTTCGATCAGGTATCTATGTTGATGGTACTAGCTCCGATGGTATGACTACTTCTGGAGGTGATATCCGGCTACAGAATTTTAATGCCGACCACACTGGTGTCTCCAATTATGCTAATATCTATGGTCGTATCATCAATTGCAACCTCCTTATCTCACGTGCTCCAAGTGTGGAGATGGACGAGGCTAAGCGCAACTTCTTCATGGCACAGGCGTATGGTCTTAGGGCGTTTTACTACTATGACCTATACCGCAACTGGGGTGGTGTGCCGCTTCGCCTCGATGTAGCCGTTATTGATGGTGAACTCGACCCTCAGAAACTCTATCTACCACAGGCTAAACCAAGCGAAGTGATGGCTCAAATCAAGAGCGATATTCAGAAGTCACTAGAGCTATTTGGCAATCAGAAGGAATTTGACCCCTATGGACGTGGTGCTAAGAAGAGCTACTGGAACAAGGCGGCTACTGAGGCTCTTGCTGCAGATGTATATCTATGGAATGGTAAGGTAAGCATTGGCGATAATAAGTCCAATGCTGCTGACCTTGCTATCGCTAAGCAGCACCTCACCAGTCTCACGAATAACTATGGACTAGCCCTCGAGGATGAGTTCGCGAGTGTATTCTCTACTAAGAATAAGGGCAATAAGGAGGTGATCCTAGCTATCCGATTCCTGGATGGCGAGGCAACCAACTTCAATGGCTACTGGACTTACTCTGGCGATACTGGTGCTGTGGGAGCTAATGCTTACCGTGCTGATGGCACCAAGTGGAACGACCCACTCGGTGTGAAGAAGGGCTTTACCATGGCCTATGAGTATATCCACCCATTGTATAAGCAGTTTGACGCCGACGACACTCGCCGTGATGCGACCTTCTATCCATCTTTCCTAAAGAATAAAGAGACTGGCGCACTCGAGCTTTACGGTCTGCATACTCAGAAGAATATCGGTAGTATCAATTCCTCTGGCGACCGTGTGTTTGATGGCGATTACATCCTATATCGTCTCCCATGGGTATACCTCTCTCTTGCTGAGATTGCCAATTATGAGGGCAATGGCACTGAAGTAGCTAAGTATATCAACCTCGTGCGTAAGCGCGCTTATGGTAGCAAGTGGAATGAAGCTACCCATGGTTACAAGTCAGGTGACTTTACCGCGAATGAGCTAGCTATCCTCAAGGAGAAGGATAAGGAGTTTATCCAAGAGGGACAGCGCTGGTGGGATCTCCGCCGTATGACACTCACTAAGGATGGTACACCACTCGTATTCACTAAGGAAGGGAACTTTGGCAATACCCCACTACTCGACCAAGCTACTGAGAGCTACAAGCTCCTATGGCCGCTCGATAAGACCCTTCTAAGCAAGGAGAAACTACTCGTGCAGACTCCTGGTTACAAGTAATAGGAGACCATTCCCTGTAATAAAAGGTGGCTACACATGCCGTGTAGTCACCTTTTTTGTATATTTGCGTGATAATAACTAATATACAAGTATAATAGTGGAGCAGAAAAGAGAGGAAAGAGGGAGCAATCCGACACCAGTACAGGAGCGGTATAAGGCACAGGAGGAGGCTCCTTTGCTAGATTTGGTTATGCTCAAGTCGAGCCGCAATCGTACCGCTGCCAAGCAGGTTATCTCCTCGGGGCGAGTGTCAGTAGAGGGCGTGCCCACTACTAGAGCCACCGATACGGTGCGCATCGGGCAGGTGGTCACCGTGCACAAGGGTGCACCGCCAGCTCCCTTTAGCCACGACAAGATAGAGATAGTGTGGGAGAATGAGGCGTACGTAGTGGTCTACAAGAAAAATGGTATCCCTACCGTCAATACCTCGCACCAAAACCGACAAGCCACCGTTATCTACCTCCTTTCCCAGCACTACAAGAAGGGCGAAGAGGGTGCAAAGCTTTTCATGGTCAATAGGCTCGACCGCAATACCGCTGGCTTCGTGATATTCGCTAAGACGGTAGAGGCCAAGGAGACCCTCGTGAAGGAGTTTAGCCGTAGGGTGAAGCACCAGACCTTTATCGCCTGTTTAGAGGGCGAGATCACCGAGAAGCAGCAGGTACTGAGCGCCACTTCGAGCGACGAAGATAGCAAGAAGAGCCGCATCATCAGTGCCGACGTGAAGGTAGATAAGAGCAGTGCCAATGGCGGCATGCACGTAGTGCAAGCCGACGTAAGCGGCGCTAGGATATTCTCGCTCCGCAAGCTATTTGGCGACAATGGGCTGAGCATAATGGGCGACATCCGTTCCAAGAGCCAGTTCAAGACCAATAAATCGATTGCCTTAGAGCAGATCGTACTCGAAATGACAATCCCGGGTGAGGGACAACCACGTAGGTGGCAACGCCCTTTCCCGACTCATTATTTTACTTACCTAAAGGAAGACAGATAGACGACGAACTATGAAGAGAGTTTTATTCCTTCTCCTAGTGCTCCTACCATTGGTTGGTATGGAGGCACAAATGGTCACCGATGCCGTGGTGATCAATCAGAGCTACACCAATACCGAAGATGGCGTGGTGACGCTCACTTTCGATGCTAAGCTCAAGAAGGGGTGGCATATTTACGATGTGGATATCCCTGAGGGCGGTCCTACAGCTACGCAAGTAGAGCTCGATGGTGCCAAGGCTGTGAAGCTGATGGGCAAGTTGGCTGCCAATAAGGATGCCCACAAGGTATTTGACCCTAACTTCGATATGGAGCTCGCTTGGCACAATGGAGAGGTCACCTTTACTCAGAAGGTACAGATAGAAGACCCTACCAACTTCGTGCTGGCTGGTGACTTTATCTATATGATCTGCAACGATGAAACTTGCCTCCCACCTACGCGTGAGAGCTTTAAGATTACCGCTGCCGATCTCAAGACACCACTCACCATGACCGCTATCGCTACCACCACTACAGAGGAGGTAGATAGCACCGCTGTAGCTACTACAGCACCTGCCACAGAAGCCTTCTCTGGTGATATATGGGCGCCTGTTACCGAGGAGCTCAAAGCCTATGGCGATGAGACCCTCTCGGCTACCGATAACTCCCTCTTTATCATCTTCCTCCTAGGGTTTGGTGGCGGACTCATTGCGCTCCTCACCCCTTGCGTGTGGCCGATGATTCCAATGACCGTGAGCTTCTTCCTCAAGCGCTCTAAGAGTCGCAGCGCTGCCATTCGTGATGCGCTTATCTATGGTGCAGCAATTATTATTATCTACCTCACCTTAGGTCTCCTTATCACAGGTATCTTCGGTGCGAATGCGCTCAATAGTTTAGCGACTAATGCGATATTCAATATCATCTTCTTCTTGATGCTGGTAGTCTTCGCTGTCAGCTTCTTTGGTGCTTTCGAAATCGTATTGCCACAGTCATGGACTAATAAGATGGACGCTAAGGCAGAGAGCACAGGCGGACTCATCAGTATCTTCTTCATGGCGTTTACCCTTGCGCTCGTGTCCTTCTCATGTACCGGTCCTATCATCGGTACCCTTCTAGTGGAGGCAGCGACCTCGGGTAGTCTACTTTCTCCAGCGATAGGAATGTTTGGTTTTGCCCTCGCATTGGCGTTGCCATTTACCCTCTTCGCTATCTTCCCCAACTTCCTTCAGAGCATGCCAAAGAGTGGTGGTTGGATGACGAGTGTCAAGGTTACCCTCGGTTTCCTCGAGCTAGCCCTCTCCCTCAAGTTCCTCTCTGTAGCCGACCTCGCTTATGGTTGGGGCATCCTCGATAGAGAGACCTTCGTAGCTCTCTGGATTATCATCTTCGTGATGCTGGGTATCTACCTACTAGGCAAGCTCAAGCTGCCACACGATAGCGACCTCCCATTCGTAAGTATCCCAAGGCTCTTCCTCGCCATTATCTCGCTTGCTTTCGCAGTGTACATGGTGCCAGGTCTATGGGGAGCGCCACTCAAGGCGATTAGCGCATTTGCACCACCACTGTATACCCAGGACTTCAACCTCTACGATTCTGAGGTACACCCTAAGTACCACGATTACGAGAGCGGTATGCGTGCAGCTCAGACTGATCACAAGCCTGTGCTTATCGACTTCTCGGGTTACGGCTGTGTCAATTGCCGTGAGATGGAGGCTTCTGTCTGGACCGATCCTAAGGTCAAGAGCATCATCGATGACAAGTTTATCCTCGTTACTCTGATTGTCGACGACAAGACCCGCCTACCTGAGTACATCGAGGTGAAAGATGGCGACAAGGTGAAGACCATCAAGACAGTAGGCGAGCGCTGGAGCCACCTCCAGACCGTCAAGTTCGGTGCTAATGCACAGCCATTCTACGTCATGCTCGATGGCAATGGGCTCCCATTGGGACCAAGCTACGGCTTCGATAAGAATGTGGACAACTATGTGGCATGGCTCAAGGGCGGTCTCGCCGAGTTTGCCAAGAGATAAATAGACCCCAACAAGTCCATTTACAGCGAGAGGGTACGCCAGCTATATGGCGTACCCTATCCTCGTATTTATATATGGTCTTAGCGTTCGCAGATATATGGTCTCCAAAGTTGCAGGGTTCGGTGGCAATATTTATCGGGGTTGTCTTGTTGTTGCGCTACGACCTACCTGTAACGTGGGTTCGATGTAAGCAAAGGTGATTTCGTTAGGCTATCTGATAATTTCTAAATTCAGAATAATCTTCTTAGATATTGGTTGTAAGTAATGTATAATTACTTGTATTCTACACTATTAAAGCACCTATCTATGACTAGCCTTATTGCATTTCTTATATCAGGCTCACATTGATAAATAAATATTCCATACTAGCTGAAGAATTAAAGCTTGTTTGTGTTTTAGAATTAGTACCACAAAATATTTCAAGAATACATTTATATATATTGTTATTTAGAAATAAATTGTTTTTTTTTCGTTCTTAATGCTCCAAGTCTCATAAAAAATACATACATTTGTAGTCCTTGGTCGACTGTGGATAAGAGGTTGTATGCCTCACAAGCAAGGAGGATGTTCCTACTGTTATGAGATGGGTTTGCTGATCACTCACCGATATCATAAAAGAAGTGGTTTAGGTCAATTCTAAAGAGAACTCCTCAAAGAAGTTTAACCAGATTTTGTCATTAGACGAAGTCAATAAGCAATTACACTATGAGTAAAATTAATCTAGCATCCTTGCATGCAAACAGACTAGAGGAAAGAGAACTATCTCGTACTAACGGAGGACATGACTCTTGGACATGTTCTTGCTCTTGCTACTATGAAAATAATGGTGGCTCAAGCACTCATGACAATGCTCATGCCAATGCCCATTACAGGGGAGGAAAAGACTCAAAAAAAGGCGACACAAAAATAGAGGTTATAGTAAGTTGCCCTGACTGCGATCCTCGGTAATTAATAAGCACTTAGAGATAGATGTGTTGAATTTTACGGCAGTAGAGTAAGGTATATTTATATCTATTGGTTTGTAGAGTTTGACACACCTATCTTCACTAATAAATAGAAAAGAAATGAACTTCAATAGAAAGATAATAGCGACTGTGGTAATCGGCCTAGTGTGTATATCTAGTATGAAGGCACAGGATCACCACACACCACGCTTTAGAACAGATAGTTATGAGCTCTTGGATCAAGCTCATTATATGGTGATGTATGAGCTTAAGTCGAAGTACCTGAGCGACCAGAATAGTCATTTCACCTCTGAGAATATGCTACTTATAGGAAAGAAAATTAGTAAGTTTTTCAATCCAGAAGTACTTAAAAATCAACAATATTACGAAAGCGCTCTAGATGCAATACCTAGTATGCCTTCTCGTGGTTTGGGTGCTATTGAAGTTTTTCAATGCAAGGGGGAAAATAGAGACGTGGTCATACATTATCCTTGTAATTCTTTTTTTGGTGCTCAATTGTATGAAGATCGCCCGAACTTTAACTGGCAGATAACTGCAGAGAGTAAGGAATTGCTCGGTTATCCATGCCAAAAGGCTACTTGCCGGTTCAGAGGGCGCAACTACGAAGCTTGGTTTACGATGCAATTGCCTTTAAACAATGGTCCTTGGAAGTTTCGCAACCTCCCAGGGTTAATTCTTAAGGTCAGCGATGAAAAAGGGGACTTTATCTTTACGGCAAAGCAAGTAAACCGGCTGAAAGAGCCAATGCCAATAGTAAAGTATGACCTAGGCGGCTATGACAAAGTAACTCGAAAGGAGGCCAATGTTTTTGTAAAACGTTATATCGAGGATACATATGATGTTCTCAAAGCAGCATCTGTAGGCACTGGAGTGCAGGTAGAACAATTGACCATCAATAGTGATGGAACCAAATCTAATGCTCAATCCCCCAAAATAACTTATGTCGGACTGGAATTGGAATAGTTTTCGGTGTTTTTTGCTTCTTGTTATTCTAACACTTCCCAATTTATCTTCTGCACAGCAGAAAGGGATTATTAGGGGCGTAGTACGAGATATGAGTGGCAATCTTCTACCAGATGTATCGGTCAGTTTGTTGCAGTCACCAGATCGTCCAGTAGTTATTGCCTATACTTTAACCGATGAAGAAGGGAAGTATTCACTAACTTATAAACCAAGTGGAGATAGCTTGACCCTTTCTATAGGAGGGTTTAATATACCGCCACAGATAAAGCAAGTGCCGAGAGATTCTGAAATAGTGGACTTCTTGGTAGATGTAAAGCCTTTTGAGCTTGAGGAGGTTAGTGTTAAGGCTGATAAGATCTCTTTGCATGGGGATACGCTTAATTACTATGTTGGTTCATTTATACATCCAAATGACCATACAATAGAGGATGTCCTTAAGCGAATGCCAGGAATAGAGGTCCTGAATGGAGGTCAGGTCAAGTACAAAGGGAAAGCGGTAAGGGGAGTATTGATAGAGGGGATTGATCTGATGAAGAATAGATATGGTATTGCCACGAAAAGCCTCTCCGCCGATGGCATTGCTGCAGTGCAGGTGTTCGAAAATCACCAAGAGATAAAGGCGCTAAAGGATCTAGAATTCATAGACCAGGCAACTATTAACCTGAAACTAAAAGAGGGAAGAAAGGGTGTACTTGGTCTTTCTGCCCTTGCTTCAGCTGGCTGGAGTAAGGGTTTCGCAGGACAAGAGGAACTAGTAATGACCTACTTTGCAAAAAGACACCAGCATCTAGGAACACTAAAATGGAATAATGTGGGGATTGGCTTGGATCAGCAAATCCTTTCCTACGGTAGCAATGTCGAAGATCAAGGCGCAAGGATGACCATGATACTTCGTCCAGCACCTCCCAGTATAGAACGAACTAAGCACCTATTTAATAGTGATCTCTCAGCGACACTAAACAACGTATTCATCACACCAAAAGACCATCAATTATCACTCAATCTTCACTACCTCAGGGACAATGAGGAGAGAAGAGGTCAGAGCATTAATACGATATTTCTACCAGATAGGGAATCGTTGGTGATAAAAGAGGAACTATTCTCACATGACACACGTGAAAAGTTTGGCGGGGAGGTAGGATACAAGGTAAACAATGATCGTTTCTATCTTAATAACGAACTGATTTATAGCGGAGTAATTGACAATGGGAATGGTTTGGTAAGCCAAACTAAGGGTCATGTACATCAGCTACGCAATGAAGATGGACACTTCGCAAAAAATCGCCTAGATCTGATATATAGAGGAGCAAGAGGTAAAGGAATCAGAATAATTTCCAATACAGAATTTATCCAGAGAAATGAGCAACTGAAAATATCTCCTGACGGTTTAGAAATCTTTGGTTCTTCATCCCACACACCTCACCAGAAAAGCAGTCTCACCTCTATTTCTACCTATAATAGTTTTCATCTATTACAGACTCTAAAGAGGAAAGAGTTCTCCTTCAACCCCTATCTATTTGTGCATCATAATGTTGAAAAGCTTGCCTCCGATCTAGACCTATCAGGATTTAGCCAATTATCCAATCAACTACAACGAACGGATACTCAGCTGGGTATTTCTCTCGAGTCGGTATATAATGGTCGAAAGGTCAAAGCTACACTAACTTTGCCGATTGGACTAGAACTGCTAACGCTCCATGATGCGGTCAGCAATGAGAATACTCCTCTAAGGGAATTGCTCTTCAAGCCCTCCTTCTCTCTTAATTGGAAGGTCTCCAATCGCTGGAATACCACTCTATCGGCAAGGTACTCTACGAACTATAGTGATATCTCTTCCTTATACAGTGGATGTATTTTAACGAATTACCGCTCAATAGAAGCTTATGCTCCGCAAATTGATAAGAGTAGATTGTTTTCGGCTTTATTAAGCGTGGGGTATAGGTGGGTACAAAGATTGTTTTTTGCAAGTGCTACACTTTCCTACTCCAATCGTCAGAGCCATTATCTTCATTCAAGTGAATATGATGGTATACTCCTCAAAACGAATAGTGTAGCGATGCCGAATATAGAGCAAAATCTTAATTATGATTTCAATCTTAGCAAGGGATTCGACTGGAAAAAGCTTAATATATCACTAAGTGGAGGACAATTTATCAGCAGGTCACCGCGCCTTGTACAAAATAAGTTTGCTTACCTAAAGTTTTTACAGAGCCGTGCTACTTTGAAACTGAATATTATGCCTACTCACTGGTTATCACTAGAGTATGATTCTGACTTTAACCTTTCGAAAAACTTAGCGCGGGAGGGTAAGAGTCTAATGCTTTGGACAAATAAAATTGGGTGCGCTGTGGAAATCATAAGCCATCTCCACCTAAACGCAAGCGGATATCATCAATACAATAATCAAGGGAGTAGTCCACAGAATACGGTGTTGGTAGATGCCTCTTTATCTTATAAACTAAAAGGATTGCATCTGAGTCTTGAGTGGAATAACATCTGTAATACTAAGTACTTTTACTACCGAGACCTAAGTAGTGAGCGGCTATTTGAAAGTCACTATAGAATACGCCCATCGAGCATTATACTGAAAGCCAGATTTAAAATACTATAGAGCTATGAACATGGCAAGATTTACAGAAGACGATATCAAAAGTTTTTTTGTCAACACACCACAGATTACCTTTGAGGTTACAGAAACATGTAATCTTAATTGCACCTATTGTGGTTACGGGAAGTACTATTTAGCAGATAGAACAAACAGCAAGAAGTCGTTATCTCAAGAGAAAGCCATTACTTTTTTGAATGAGTATATTGAATTACTTTCTAGCCATTATAATAAATATTATAACAGAGAGTTAACTATTGGATTCTACGGAGGTGAGCCACTAGTGAACTTTGAACTAATAAAAAACATTGTTAACCACATAGAGGATTCAAAAGTTCCTCATAGAATCGTAAAATACAATATGACGACTAATGGAGTACTTCTTGACAAATATATAAGATTTCTAGTAGAGAAAGAATTTCGCATACTCATAAGTCTAGATGGTGATGAAAAGGGAAATTCATATCGTATAGATCACAATGGTCGTCCTTCATTTAAAAAAGTGATAGAAAATGTAATGCGTATTAAGGCAGAGTACCCTAAATATTTTCATGATAATGTTCAGTTCAATGCAGTTATTCACAATCTAAATTCGACTACAAGAACAAAAAGTTTTATTGAAGAGACCTTCAATAAAACCCCAACAATGGCAGAGTTAAATCAGAGTGGCATCAACCCTAAATATTATAATGAATTTCAGAAAATGTATCGAAGCATTTACGAAGAAACGACATCTGACTCTATTGATTCTAAAGCTATAGTAAAACCCAAAGCCACAGACCCTATGTTTAATGAACTTGTAATGTATCTTAAATTAAACTCCCCTTTTAGTTATAACACTTATCTTGAACTTCTATTTGGAAAAAGCATATCAAGTAAGAAAACTCCTTCTGGAACATGTTTGCCATTCTCTAAGAAAGTCTTTATTACTGCCAATGGAGATATTATGGCTTGTGAAAAAATTTCATTTGAGAACAAACTAGGGGTTATTGCTCACGATAAAGTTCAACTTGATTATCAGAGTATTGCTGAAAGATACAATAGACTTTTTGAAGATTTAGAGAAACAATGTAAGCTCTGTAGTGAAAAAGAAAGTTGTTCACAATGTGCTTTTTTTATCCCTAAAGGTGCTCGGTGTCCTGCATTTTCTTCGAAAGAAATTGAGTCCCATCAAAAATCTAAAAAAATAAAAATACTCAGCGATTACCCTGAGATTTATTCCGATATAATGACTAATATTCACGTTGATTAATCCTATGAAAAAAAAAGAAATGCACTGGCTATTTATCCAGCCGTCAGTTTTCGTTCACAACTATAGAACAGAGATGTTATTGTACAATACAAAAAGCGGAGCTAATCTTGTAACCGATAATAAATGGTTAATAGACTTAGTGAAGGAGTTGTATTTTCCGGAGTCTTTAGGAGTTTTATCTGTAGATCAAGATGATATTTTTGATAAGTTAGACCAAATAAATATCTCTCACTTGTTTTTTGGGGATTTCTTTGGTATTATAAAAAAGGACTCCTCAACAAAACCTCTAAATCTATTACCTATATTAAGTCTAAATCAGGATTTAGAGCGAAATAGTAATATTCCAATAGAAGCATTAAATAATCTTATTCAACTAAATATATACATAACTAACGAGTGTAATCTTGGATGTAATCACTGCAAGGATATTCACAATCAAATGTACTCATGCACAAAGTACATACCGAATGGAATTCTTCCTATGGAGATCTTCAATAAAATCTTATCACAATGTGAGTTTAGTAACCTCTCACAAGTATCTCTTTCGGGTGGTAACGTGTTTCTGCATCCATATTTAGAAGAAATGGTGTCTGCTCTAAATCAGAAATCCATTCATGTCCAAATCGTCACTTCAATAACTCATTACTTGGATAATGTAGACAGAATTAATAAATCTGTTCTATGTGAATCTAATTTCCTTGTGATCATTGACGACTCTTCTATAGGATTGTTAAGTTTCATGAAAGACAGGTCGAAAAATAGGCGAGAAGTTTTTATATATATAGTGAGCAGCGAGGAGTCTCTAGCGAAATATAATAAACTAGCTAATGAATATGAGGAATTGGAATTAACACCCTATCCAATCTACAATGGAAACAATTTAGACTTCTTGATTAATAATGTATATATTACTACTGAAAGTGTGTTTAACTGTAAGCATGACTTTAGATCTATATTTTGTAATCAAAAAATCAACTCGAACTTTTATGGCAGTCTGATAATTTTCCCCGATGCTTCTGTCAGATCAGCATTAAACTCAAAAGTCATAGGAAATTTAGAATATGAAGATCTTTCTAAGATGATAGATCAAGAAATTAGAAAAGGAAATACTTGGAGATTAGTGCGAAATAAGCAAGAGCCATGTAAAGATTGTTTGTTTAGAGATCTATGCCCTCCAATATCAGATTTGGAAATGTGCGTGGAACGTTATGATTTATGCACTTTAAAGCACATCCCAAACTAATCTAATTTTGATGATGGTAATTAAGCAACTCGATGCGATGGATTGCGGTCCTGCGTGCTTGGCTATGGTGGTCAAGTACTATGGTCGCCATCCTGATCTTGAGCAAATTCGAGAAGATTGTGCTTTAGGGAAGGAGGGGGTGTCTCTGCTGGGTATTAGTAAGGCGGGAGAGAAAAGAGGGTTGCACTCGCTAGGTGGTCGTATTACTTTTGAGACACTAACGAATGAAGCTCCACTTCCCTGCATTGCACACTGGGATCAGAATCACTTTGTAGTGGTCTATAAAGTCAAGAAACTCCGTAAGGGGCACTATAGGGTGTATGTAGCAGATCCAGGCAAGGGGTTACTGACTTATACCAAAGAGGAGTTTTGTGAGCATTGGGTCAGTACCAAAACTCATGGCGAGGAGAAGGGCATTGTACTACTACTAGAGCCGACAGATGAGTTTTACAGTCAAGAAGTGACTGATGGCGGAAAGCTCGAGAAAGGTAATCGGCTGACCTTTCTCTGGGGCTATGTCAAGAAGTATCGTAGGTACTTTGGTCAGATTATCTTGGGGCTATTGCTTGGCTCGCTGATACAGCTCGTTTTCCCATTCCTCGCCCAGGCAATAGTAGATACGGGTATTGGAGGGCGAGACATTGGTTTTATTTGGCTGGTGTTGCTGGCTCAGCTAATGTTGCTCTTTAGTCGCACCGCCATCAGCTTTATTCGCTCTAAGCTGCTGCTTCACATTTCCACTCGTATCAATATCTCCCTCATCAGTGACTTCTTCATCAAGCTGATGAAGTTGCCGATGAAGTTCTTTGATACCAAGCTACTTGGTGATTTACTGCAGAGGATAGAAGATCATAGGAGAGTGGAGCAATTCTTGACATCCAATAGCTTAAACCTACTATTCTCGTTCTTTACCTTTATCATTTTTAGTGTCGTTCTTGCTTACTACAACCTACTGATATTCGGAGTATTTATCATTGGGACCCTCCTCTATGCTGTGTGGATTACCTTGTTTCTCAAAAGGCGAAGGACACTCGACTACAAGTACTTCGAGCAAGCTGGTAGAAATCGTAATGTGACCTATCAGCTCATCAATGGTATGCAGGAGATTAAGCTACAAGGGTGTGAGCAACGAAAAAGGTGGGAGTGGGAGGATGTGCAGGCAGACCTCTTCAAGGTCAATCTTCAGAATCTCAATCTCCAGCAAGTACAGCAGGCTGGGAGCATCACCATCAATGAAGTCAAGAATATCCTTATCACCGTACTAGCCGCCACAGCTGTGATACAGGGCGACATGACCCTAGGTATGATGCTAGCGGTGCAGTACATTATTGGTCAGCTCAATAGCCCTGTGGAGCAATTAATCCAATTCATCTACTCTTGGCAGGATGTCAGCATCAGCCTTGACCGTATGAACGAGATCCATACCGAAGCGAACGAAGAGAATAGTGACCGACCTGTTACTAGTTTTGCGCAGGACAACTTAGATATCAAGGTAGAGAACCTCTCATTTAAGTACGATATCTACAGCCCAACTCCTATCCTAGACAACCTAAATCTCACCATACCCAATGGTAAAGTAACAGCTATAGTGGGGGCTAGTGGAAGCGGAAAGACCACTTTGATTAAGCTACTGCTTGGTTACTATTCACCACTAGAAGGTGAGATAAAAGTCTCAGGAACTGATCTAGAAAAATACAATCTAAGTTGGTGGAGAAATCATTGTGGAGCAGTAATGCAGGAGGGGTATCTATTTAGTGACACGATTGCTCGAAATATCGCTATAAGTGACGATACTCCAGATATTGAACGGATTAGATTTGCTGCTCTGACTGCTAATATCGCAGACCATATAGAGAGCCTCCCTCTTGCCTACAACACTATGATTGGGCAAGATGGTCAAGGGATTAGTCAAGGACAAAGACAGCGCATACTGATTGCTAGAATGGTTTATAAAGACCCTACATTTGTCTTCCTCGACGAAGCTACGAATGCTCTGGATGCGAATAATGAGCGAGCGATTACTGAGAAGCTAGAAAACTTCTACAAGGGGAAAACGGTAGTGGTAGTAGCTCACCGCTTATCCACCGTACGTAATGCCGACCAAATCGTAGTACTGGACGAGGGGAAGATTGTAGAAGTGGGCAACCACGAGAGCCTGACGGCCCTCCGAGGCAAGTACTACGAACTCGTCAAGAACCAATTGGAACTAGGCAACTGATATGAAGCAACAAGAAAGAAGCTACGAACTGAGGAGCGAAAAGGTGCGGAGCATTGTGGGACAAATCCCTCCCGCACTTGTCAGATACGGTACCATCATCCTATTTGCAGTATTGCTGATTATATTTGGTATCGCCTACTTTATGCCCTACAAGCAGGTCTATTCAGGCACCATTACCTTTTACGACCTTTCTGAGCCTACGACAACTGCTTATATCTCTTTCGCCAATGATAAAGCTCTGACAAAGATTGAAGAGCCTACTCCTCTTGCCATTCATCTAGAGACAGGAAGCTTGGATGTTCAACTGAGAAGCATAGAGAACAGGCGAGATACCCTTAATCGCTATCCTGCAATTATTGAAGTGAGAATGAAGCCTCTAAACAAATCTGCTCTTCAAAATAGCACATTTGACTTTACCTTAGTAGAGAGTTCAGATAATTTATTGTCCCACTTTCTACCAAGAATAAAAATAGTGCACATGTAAAAAAGAAATGTCAAACCAACATATGTCTAGTTTATGGGGAGTGTTATACTACAAAGATTATTCGCATAACTAATACCATCCTAAATTATCGTATGTGTCCGTTTGGAGGAAAGGAACGCTAATACATTTTATTTTTGTATCTTTGAGCATTGCCTAATTGGTGATACGACAGTAGATGTTTAATGTTTTAATGAATATGTGATTATGCAGAAGTGGATTTGCGAGCCTTGTGGCTACATTTACGACCCTGAAGTGGGAGATGCTGACGGTGGTATCGCACCTGGTACAGCTTTCGAGAATATTCCTGAGGATTGGGTGTGCCCAGTTTGTGGCGCAGCTAAGGAAGATTTCGCACCATACAACGAGGACTAACCCATTTAGTCTCCCGTACAAAGAGAGTGGCTATGCAGACCTCTAGGCGCTGCATAGCCACTCTCTTTGTGTGTATGGGTTGTCTTTAGAAACGGGTAGTAGAACCACCTCCGCCCGACATTCCGCCACCAAAACCACCACCGAAGCCGCCTCCACTGCCCCCGAAGCCGCCTCCAAATCCACCTGATGACCCTCCAGATATGCGTGTACGGCGGATGTCGCTCTTGCCACAATGCAGGCAGGTAAAGGTCTGTGTCAGGAATCGGCTATCCTGTGTCTGATCCTTCATAAAGTAGGTCTTGGCACCGCAGCGGGTGCACCGCTGATAACTCGTGAGTAGTGCTGGCTGCTCCACCACCTTGTGGTAGCCACATACCGAACAGCTATACACGGGATAGGATACGGAACCCACCTGCTCCTCTGCCCTCTGTGCGCTATTGAGGTAGGGGTAGTTGTCGGGCTTACGGAGTAGCCGCACACTCCCTTTGGTATGGCAGGAAGGGCAGTTGGTAATATGCTTTTGGGTTCTGCTTTTTAGAATCAGATAGAGGGGGTACAGGAAGAGGAGCGCAGGGAGGATAAAGATAAGCCACCACTGGTTTTTGTACCTACGGAAGAGGACACCCTCTTGCTCGGCAGGCTCTTTTGCCCGCCTCCATAAGGTGACTAGCCCTGCGCCATAGAGGAGCCCAACGAAAAGGGCGAATATCAGATACGCAAAGCCCATCTCCCTAAGCTCATTTCCACTATTGCCACGACTGTAGTCTTGGTTCTCACCCTGAGCTACATAGCCCTCAGTGAGTAGGTTGTCTATCTCACTAAAAGTCTGGAGAAAACCCTCCGCATCACGCCCCTCTACGATGGCGGGCACGATAAAGTGGTCTGTGAGCCGCTTGGTGGTAATATCGGGCAGCACCCCTTCTAGCCCATAGCCGACCTCGAAGCGCACAATGCGCTGACCTGCTTCGCCATACTTATAGAGGATGAGTAGCCCATTGTCGTCGACCGCTTTGCCAATGCCCCAAGCCTCGAATAGCTTCACGGTAAAGCGCTCGGGATCATCGTTTTCAATCCCTGGCAATACCACGAGTGCTACTTCTGCCGTATGCTGCTCCCGTATGTTGTAGAGTGCTGCATTGAGCTGCACCAGCTCTTCTGCCGTGAAATGTCCTTCGGGGTCACTCACAAACTGCCGCGCATCCTGTAGTTGCACATTAGGCACTTCGCTAGGGGTGTACTCCCTAGCGTTGCCCGCTAGCGAGAGCAGGCAGAGTAATAGCAGAGCTATGTGGCGGTGCATGGTATCAGAATTCTACTACTGGAGCAGTTTCTGCACCTGGTGCCGACTCGAAATAGACCTGAGCATCGAAGCCGAGTAGCTTAGCCACGATGTTGCGAGGGAACATCTTGATATAGGTGTTGTACTCCTTGGCTGTATCGTTGAAACGCATACGCTCGGTGGTAATCCTATTTTCCGTACCCTCTAGCTGCGTCTGTAGCGCCATGAAGTTTTCATTGGCCTTCAGGTCGGGATAAGCCTCCTTGAGCGCAATTAGCTTACCGAGCGCTTGGGTGAGGTTATTTTGTGTAGCCATATAGGCTTCGAGAGCCTCAGGCGTCAGTTCATCGGCATTCACCGTAACTTGAGTAGCCTTGGCACGTGCCTCTACCACGCCCTCCAGCGTAGCTTGTTCATGCTCGGCATACCCCTTGACCGTAGCCACTAGGTTGGGGATAAGGTCGGCGCGGCGCTGATACTGGTTCTCCACTTGGCTCCAAGCCGTACGCACACCCTCTTGCTTCAATACCATCTCGTTGTTGGACTTGATGCCATACCTAGCGCCCACTAATACGAGTACAATGACCACCACTAGGGCGATTAGACTACCTTTCTTCATACTTTCTTTATTCACTAATGATTATCTCTTCTCTCTCTATCTTGCGATTGCAATAGTGGCACTTGAGCGTACCCTTTGCCTTGTCCGTCACGTGGTACAGTCCCTGCATCGGCTCGTTGTTGCTGATACACTTAGGGTTGGTACACTTCACTAGCCCCTTCACTTGGTCGGGCAAAGCTACCTTAATCTTCTCCACCACCTCGTAGTTGCGTATCACACTGATGACCACTTCGGTAGAGACCAGTGCTAGTCTATTGACCTCCTCATGGGTGAAGTGCTTCTCCTCCACCTTGATGATGCCCTTGCGTCCTAGTTTCTTGCTCAGATAGTTCTGCCCTATCGTGAATGGGTAGGGGAGGTCGAATAGCCCTAGGAGGTGCACCACCTTCTGTAGCTGATCTACTGGAATATGATCGATGACCGAACCATTCTTAATTGCCTGTACCCTTAGCTCTCCTTTTTCAATACGTGCCATATCCTCTTACTCACTAACCTCAATACCTAGCGCACGGCAGATTAGAGCCTCGCGCACAAACATCCCATTGACCGCTTGCCTAAAGTAGTAGGCATACGGCGTATCATCCACCTCCTGAGCGATCTCATTGACCCTAGGGAGTGGGTGCAGTATCTTCATCGTAGGCTTTGCCTCCTGTAGCAAGCTATTATCTAGGACAAAGGAGTCCTTGACCGCTTGGTAGTCCTCCTCATCTAGGAAGCGCTCTCTCTGGAGGCGCGTCATGTACACGATATCGCTCTTGGCAATAACTTCGGAGGTCAGTTCGTTGTGGTAGTCTGCCTCTATCCCATGCTCTGCACAATAGTCTACATACTCACGAGGGAGCTCCAGCTGACGTGGTGCCACGAAGGAGAAGGTAGGATTGAAGTGCGAAGTGCCCTCAATCAGCGAGTGTACAGTGCGCCCGTACTTGAGGTCGCCTACCATAGTAATATGTAGGTTGTTGAGGTCGCCCTGTGTCTTACGGATAGAATAGAGGTCGAGCATCGTCTGCGAAGGGTGTTGGTTGGCACCATCTCCTGCATTGATGATAGGCACCCGCGATACCTCACTGGCGTAGAGGGCAGCGCCCTCTAGGTTATGCCGCATCACGATAAGGTCGGCATAGCCCGAAACCATCTGTATGGTGTCTCTGAGGGTCTCGCCCTTTACCGAACTCGTGTTCTTGGCATCGGAGAAGCCTATGACCCTACCTCCAAGCCTATTTACCGCCGTCTCAAAGCTCAGGCGTGTGCGTGTGGAGGGCTCGAAGAAGAGGGTTGCCACCACTCGACCATGCAGGAAGTCCCGATTCGGGTTTTGCTCAAAAAGCTCCGCAGAGTCCAGTATCTCTATGATCTGCTCTGCCGTCAGCTGCTCAATGCTATAAAAGCTCGCTTTATTCATGCTTTAACTTAGTAATATAGTGATGGTTATTTGCGCTAGCACTACTCGGGCAAACATTCCCAGCGGATACACACTGGCGTAGCCCACGGTAGCCGTATCCTCCTCTATTTGGTCATTGATATACTCCAGAGCGATAGGGTTGGCCATGGAGCCACAGAGCAAACCACTGATGGTACCATAACTGAGGCGTGAAAACTTCATTGCCAATATGCCTATGATGAGTGTAGGTACAATCGTGAGTAACACCCCTAGCCACAGCCACATAAGTCCGCCCCCTTGGGTAAGGGTCGATACGAACTTTGCTCCCGATGCTAAGCCTAAGCAGCCGAGGTATAGCGTGATACCGAAGGTGCGCATCATGAGGTTGGCGCTCTGGGTGATATAGGTAGTCATGTGTAATCTAGGGCCATAAGCACCGAACAAGATACCGACGATGATAGGGCCTCCTGCCAAGCCCAACTTGATAGGGGTGCCTAGTCCGGGGATAACGATAGGGAGGATGCCTATGAGTACGCCCAATGACATCCCCACGAATATACTAATCAGGTAAGGGGTATCGAGCGGCTTCAGCTGGTTGCCTAGGTCTTGAGCCAAGCGCTCCACACCCTCCTCTTCGCCTACTACCGTAACCCTATCGCCGAGCTGTAGCCGTAGCTTAGGGCCAGGCACTAGGTCTATCTCGGCTCTATTCACACGGGTGACATTCACCCTATACTCATTTCTTAGCTTCAGACTCGCTAGGGTAGCTCCGTTGTACTCCGATCTCGTTACGAGTAGTCGCTTCTGCACCAGATTGGTATTGCCCTTCTCCCAATTATCATCGTGGTGCACCTTTTCGTGTGGGCTACCGAAGAGCGTGGTTATCGCAAACTTGTCGTCTTCGTTATACACCACACTCATGAGGTCGTTGAGCTGTAGTACGGTATCGGCATCGGGCTGGAAGACATCTTCGCCACGCCTCATCCTAGAGATCAGGAAGTCTACATGGAAATTCTCTTGTATCTCTCTGAGGGAGTGCCCTATAATCCCTTTGTTTTCTACTACGAAATCTCCCACATGGTGGCGTGTGGTATTCAGTTCGGGCTCCTTCGCCTTGCTCTTCTTGGGGAAGAATACCTTCAGTAGCTCTAGTACCACAATCACGCCCACCACACCTAGGGGGTAGGTAATGGCTGTAGCGAGCGCCATATTATTGAGCTCCGACTGTAGGGCTGGGCTATGTCCGTGCAATTGCTCTACCCCTTGCTGCGCAGCGGCGAGTGCAGGCGTATTGGTCACCGCACCACTAAGCACCCCCATGAGGTTACTCACGCTATCCACGCCAGCAAGTGCCAGCACGATGGTGCAAAATAGCCCAAGTAGTGCCAATGCCATGCTCCACGCATTGAGCGCCAAGCCGGTCTTCCTTAGCGAAGCCACGAAAGAAGGACCCACCTGTATGCCTAGGGTGTAGACAAAGACAACGAGACCGAAGTTCTGACAAAACTGTAGCATCACGGGATCTACCTGAACCCCGAAGTGCGCCATAAATATACCGAAGAAGAAAACACCCGCTCCAGCCAAAGAGAACTTCCCCAGCTTCAGCTTACCTAGAAATAAGCCGATACCACAGGTGATAAAGATGATTACTAATGTCTGTGGCAAGGTCTGTGCCACCCAAAATGTCTTCAAAGCATCTATCATATACTACACAAAACCCTCCACGGCAAACTTACCAAAAATCCTCGATTTGATATAGGGCGCAGGAAGTCTCTATCCCTCCCCTCAGGGCGCACGAGGAGGCAGCTAAGCGCAAGCCCGAGATCACGGGGCGGTACCTTTGCGTTGTGGTTGGGGGAGAAGGCATCTCCCGCACAACAGCCACCAAAATCTACTAAATATAATTAGGTGTATGAGAAACACTATAGCAACTCGGGAATGGCGGGAGATAAGTAACCCTAATGATCTGGTGACTACTAAGCGTAGGATAGACCTTCTGGTGGTGCACTGTAGCGCTACTCGTCCGCAGGATAGGTATCTGCCGCCCCAATTGATTCAAGACCACAAGCTGAGAGGTTTTGCCACGGCAGGTTATCACTACTATGTCACGCTTGAAGGTCGGCTCTATGCCCTACGACATGTGGATGAAGCGGGGGCTCATGCGGCGGGGTACAATAAGTTCTCTATCGGTATCTGCTATGAAGGCGGACTAGATACACAGTATCGACCTCGAGACACACGTACTCCAGAACAAAGGCAGACCCTTTCGCAGCTGATGTGGAACCTTAGGCGACGCTATCCCGAAGCGATGGTGGTGGGGCATAGAGACCTCAGCCCCGACCGTAATGCCGATGGCAGTATCACGCCCGATGAGTGGCTCAAGTCGTGCCCTTGCTTCAATGCGCAGGTTTACAATTAACCCTCAGCACATGAGGCTATGGTTGGCCATCGTCCTCGTCCTCTGTGGTATGGCGCTCCTCTTTATGGGCTTTTGGGTAGCACCTCAGGGAGAGATTCACTCTAGTGTGCTGGTTGCCTTTGGCGAGGTGATGACCTTTGTAGGCGCACTTATTGGGATTGACTATGCTGCACGAGATTACCACGGTAGCCGATAGCTGCAGCTGTGTAGCGGTCTTATTACTCCTCTTGGGGATAGCTCTGCCTAGCTGTGGCGCTGGGAGACAGTCGGTGCGTGAGACCCAAGCCACAACACACACCGTGGCTCAGGATAGTAGTGCGCAGGCGACACAAATCCATCGCCACTTGGCAGTAGAGTGGTGGGGCGAACCACCGCAAGTAGAGCGCTGCCTGCAGGATACCCAGAAGCTGCCGAAGCATGTGCCTATCGACCCACTACCTTTGCGTAGGGGAGGCTACTCGATAGATCTAGTGTCTGAGGAGCGAAGCCAAAGCGTTGGTCGCGACACGCTAGAGCAGACCTCCTCTACTTCTTACCTCGCTCGAGAGAAGAGCGGGCCCAACCGAAAGATGTTTTACCTAGGGCTTGCCCTTGGACTATCGCTCTTCGCCCTCTACATACTCATGAGGGTGCGGAGCAAGACTAAGCGAATGTTTAACTAACCAACAAACTATTTATTACTATGGCTTTGATTTACAATGTTTATGAGAGAGCAAACAAGATGCCTAACGCCAAGATGCCCCGTGTGGCTGTGGCGTACAACCGTCAGATACGCCAGATAACCACCAAGGAGCTGGCGGAGGATATCGCAGACCGTTGTACCGTGCACCGCGCAGATGTCAACGCTGTATTGGATGCCCTATCGTTATCTGCCACTCAGTTTCTACTGAATGGTTTTGGGGTAAAGCTCGGAGAGCTCGGTAGCTTCTCTATGAGGATTCGTTGCAAGGCGGCACCTTCGATTGCGGAGTTCAAGCCCGAGATGATCACTGGTGCTAGGGTGTACTACAAGCCAAGTGCGGAGATCCTTACTAAGGTGAAGGCGAATGGATATGTCCAAGCTAGTACACTTGTCGACACCAGCAAGAATGCGAAGACGACTATCCCAGGTAAGACTGAGGAAACAGGTGGCAAGTCTGATACAGGTAGTTCTACTGACGACAATATTTAATTTTGTTCGACCAGATGTGTGATAGAGGGTGTGCCCAAGCTAAGCTGGGCACACCCTCTTCGCTTATTGTCACTGCCGTCTTTCTTGTGTTTTCTTAAAAATTTATTTAATATGCTAATCCCGCTTCTGTAGCGCTGTATTTTGTTGAATCTGATTTTTAACAATAAAAATCATACACTAATAAAATATTTTTGTGTATGTTTGCCGTCGAGGTCTTTTAGATCTAACTAAAATGAAATTAGTGTGACTGTTTTTTTTAACCTGTGAAATTAATGCAAATTATGAGAAAAGTAAGGTGGTACTTGTACCCATTAATGATCTTATTTATGCTATCATCCTGTACCAACTTGGATGAGGTCAATGGCAGAGTAAACGATCATGAAAAACGCATCAAGGCTCTCGAGCAATTGGTGAAGCAAGGCAACGACAACACGGCTGCTCTGCAGGCGCTGCTGGTAAAGGTTGGTCAGCAAAATACGATTAGTAGCTATGAGCCTCTAAAGGATGGTTCTGGCTATGTACTCACCATGTCGGATGGTAGTAAAATTACGCTGAAGAATGGCAAGGATGCGCTGGTACCTGCCATAGGTGTCAAGGAGGACAATGGAGTCTTCTATTGGACACTCAACGACAACTATCTTTTAGATGCCGCCGGCAATAGAGTCATAGCTAAGGGAAGTGATGGCAAGGCTGGCGTCACTCCTAAACTGCGAATCAATAGGAAGAAGCAATGGGAGGTAAGCTACGACAATGGTGCTAACTGGACGCCTGTGCTGGATGAGGAGGGCAAGCCTGTATTGGCTGTAGGTTCGTCGGACAATACCAATCTCTCTATCGAGAGCGATGACACCTATGTGATCATCGTGTACAATGGTAAGACCTACAAGATTCCTCACTCAGGGATGGCTAAGCCTACCAGTATTACGCTAACACCAAAGGAAATGGTGCTGGAGGTAGGTGCTACTATGTCTTTCACTCTTAAGTTTGAGCCAGCCAATACAACCAATAAGGAGGTGACTTGGACATCGGACAACGAGAAGATAGTTACCGTAAAGGATGGCGTAGTCACTGCGCATGCCGTAGGTACCGCTATCATCTCTGTGGTATCCAAAGCCGATGTCAAGGTGCGAGCTACCGCTACAGTACGTGTAAGGGGTGCAGCACAGAAGTTGGCTCTAGAATACGTTACTGAGTATAATGTCAATCCCGAGGGGAATGGCTTTGTAAAGACTCATCTAGGGAAGAGTAGTGGCTACTATACATGGGATGAGGCTATGGAGCGCTTCAGCCGAGAAAAGAACTTTAAGGTCAATAATGTAGGCTACCACTTGCCAAGCTACGAAGAGTGGTGCTCTATTATCCCTAAGGAGTATGTCTACCTTGGGATGCCCAACTCGGACAGACTAGACAGCAAGGAAACCGTTAGTATCGGCGGTCAGATTCAGGAACTTACATGCGACTATAGGTTTCTAGGACAGGGTATAGCCTATGCCATTAGATTCAAAGATAGTAACTCCCAAAAGAGTGCTTGGCGCTACCAGTTTAAGGATAACCCAGCTGGAGCAGGAGAGAAAATGCTCGAAATTACCGTACGATCACTCGTGGGAGTGAAAACACCTATCAAGCTAGACGATATTTCTAAGGAGAGTTACTGGCAAAATAACAATAGCAATGACATTGTACGTCGCTTTCCTGCTGCGGGTTACCTCAACAGAGTAATTGACAGTTATTTATTCTACAACGAATACGGTCATTATTGGTCTAGTAGTGAGGAGGGTAATTTAGCGAAGTTTATGATTTTTAGTGACTTTTTCTCCTATTCTGACTATGCTCATATAAAGAGTTTTTGTATCACAGTAAGATTATTTACCAATAACTAATGCGAATTATGAAGAATATCAGGAATTTCATGCTATGGTTCATCCCTCTCTTTCTAATTGGGGGGTGTACTAACCTAGACTCTATCTATAAGAGTCTTGATGACCATGAGCGCAGGCTCAATGAGTTGGACAAGGTAGTCAAGGTGGTCAACGACGACGTCCAAAGGATCCAGAAACTGATAGATGCCGAAAAGACGAAGGTGAAGATCGTAGGCTATCGAAAGGCTGCCGACGGGAAGGGGTATATCCTCACCATGAGCGACGGCACCACTATGATTATCGGCAATACCAAGGATGGGACAACCCCTGTCGTAGGTGTGAAGCGCTATAGCGATGGTGTCCTATATTGGACTATCAATGGAGAGTTTATGACGGATGCCGATGGCAAGATGATTGTAGCCGAAGGGCAGGATGGCGAGGCTGGTGCTACGCCAATGCTACAGGTGAATGCCGATGGTTTTTGGGAGGTAAGCCTCGACGGAGGTAAAACCTATACCCTTATCCTCGATGATCAAGGACAGCCTATCCCAGCAAAGGGCGAAACGCCTAAGGTAGACTTTTCTATCGAGGAGACCGATGATAGCATCATCATCCACTACAACGGCAATACATTTGTGCTCCCTAAGAGCGATACCATTCCGATCGTTGGTATTAGCTTCGACCCAGCTACTTACACGCTAGCTCCGGGCAAGACACTTACACTCAAGCCTATCCTCAATCCAGCCAACACTACCGAGAAGGAGATGGTATGGAAGAGCAGTAGTGATGCTATCGCTACAGTGAGCCAAGAGGGTGTAGTCACGGGTGTTGCCGTCGGTAAGGTAACCATCACCGCTACCTCCAAGCGTGGCGACGTGAGGGGCGAAGCCATTGTTGTGGTACAGTCGGGTGTTGTTTCCCAAGCTAAGCTTCCTATTGAGTTTGTAGCTGAGTACAATATGAACGATGCAGGTACAGGGTTCGTAACCTCTCATGCCAATAACAAAAGTGGCTACTTCGACTGGGATCATGCTATGAAGCTCTATAAGAAGGAAGCTAGGTTTAAGCTTGAGGGTCAGGGGTACTACCTCCCGTCCATGTATGAGTGGTCAGCAGTGATCCCATTTAGGAATGTCTACTTTATCGAGAAGGATGATGTCTTAGACCAGAATGAGACCTTCGAATTCCAAGGCAAGACAAGAAGCCTCAGGGGCGATTATAAGTTCCCCGGCAATAACGTAGCCTATGCTATTCGCTTCAAAGGTGATGGCGATCTTATCCGCAGTGCTTACCGATTTGAGTACACTGCGAACCCCGACGGCGTAGGGAAGGCGCTCATCATTACTGCCCGCTACCTAGGACCAGAGCAGACCGGTGTAACTATCGAAGATATCGCGAAGTCGGAGTATTGGTCTACTGATAATGATCAAAATATCGTGCGAGTATTCCCTTGTGCTGGATATAAGTTATTTGACAGCGGAGAGATACAGACTGCAAATGTATGGGGAAGTTATTGGGCAAGTACGGAGCATGATTGGGAGATGGCTCGTCGCGTGCTAATTGGTCCAAGAGATGCATCTTCAAATGATGGAGCAAAGAAGATAGATAGCCGTTCTATACGACTTTTTAAGATAGAATTTAGTAACTAAATCTACACAAAACAATATGAAAAAGCTAATATCACTACTATTTATCATACCTCTTCTATTCGCTTCCTGCGTGAACCTAGACGAGGTAAATGAACGCCTCAATAAGCATGAGGAGAGAATTAAAGGGCTAGAGACGCTTGTGAGCAATGCTAACAACTCTATCGCTACACTTCAGAAGCTCATAGATGCTGAGGCAGGCAAACTCTCTGTCGTAAGTTACCAGCCCCTCGAAGATGGTTCGGGGTACGTGCTTACCATGTCGGACGGCTCTAAGCTCACCCTCAAAAATGGGGGCGATGGCGTAATGCCTAATATAAGTGTCGTAGAGAAGGATGGTGTGCTCTATTGGGCTATCAATGGTGAGATCCTTAAGGATGCAGATGGGAAGCCCATCCAAGCAAAGGGCAAGGATGGTGCTCCTGGCGTGACCCCTAAGATTAGGGTGAATCGTAATGGCGAATGGGAGATGAGTACCGACGGTGGTAAGACATGGCAAAAGATTTTGGATAAAGATGGCAAGCCAGTGAAGGCGGTCGGCTCCGATGCTAAGATTGACCTCAATATCACTGAGACAGAAGACACCATCACCATCAAGTGGAATGGCAAGACCTTTGTCATTGCTAAAAAGGGTAAGGTCGCAGTCAAGAGTATATCCGTCGAGCCTGTCACCGTACAGCTCAAGCCTAATGGCACTGTCACCCTTAAGGCAGTCGTACTTCCTGAAAACGCTACAGATAAGTCAATAAAATGGACTTCTGATAAGACCGAAGTAGCAATCGTAGATGGTCATGGCGTAGTAACGGCTGTAGCCGCTGGTACCGCTATCATCACAGCTACCACTAATGATGGCGCGCAGAAAGCTACTTGTACGATCATGGTTAAGAAAAGCAGTTCAACAGGCCCCAAGTTGGCTATAGAGTATGTAGCAGACTACAATATTAATAGTGAGGGGATAGGTTTTGTCACTAGCCATAGTAACTCCATATCAGGGCTTTTTAATTATAGAAAGGCTATGGAAAAGTTTGGTGTTGGCAAGGGGTTCATGGTCAACGGTATTGGCTACCACCTCCCCTCCATTGAGGAATTTAGGGGCATCGTTCCAGATTATAGAAGCAATGGAGTTAAATTCGATGAGCAAATAAGTAGCAAAGATGTTTCTGAGGAGATTGAGATTGCTGGCACAAAAAAGACTTACAAGGCAGACTATATTTCAACAGGAGACGGCGTCGCTTACGGACTACGCTTCAAGAGTGATGATGCGAGTCAAAAAAGTGCCTGGAGGTATGAGTACGTAGATAACCCTTTGTTGCCTGGAACAAAAAAGGCTCCTCAGAAGATGCTTCGAATTACGGTGCGTCGCCTAGGAGGAACAAATGAGGAGCTTACTGTAGAGACAATTGCTGATCCAAAGTGGTGGGCTAATAATAATGATGAAGACATTGTGAAAATCTTTCCCGCTTCAGGTTTCTTCTATTATGCAGATGATGAAAAGAGGACCAATGCAGGGAAGAATGGTTACTTCTGGTCATCTACAGAGTATAATTCTGGCACCTCAAGGGCTATGGATTTCTCTTCAGGAGGAGCTTATACGTGCTACTACTGGAATAGTAAGTCTTATCGCTATTCGGTTCGTCTATTCTCTGACGAGTAATATTAGATATTGTTTGTTTAAACAATCGGATGGTGAGTGGGGTAAGCCTCTTAGTGAGGCTACTCCACTCACTTTTTTGTGCGCTCTCTTAAGTCCCCAAACCTATAGACTATGTTTTAGCCAATTTTAATTGTGCTAGCGCTCTTTTTGTCTCGCCTGAGCAACCAAATTTATTCCTAGAGATAAATAAATTTATTTGTACAGATAAATAAATTTATTCCTAGGAATAAATTTCGCTGATATAGGGTATCAGTGGAACCGTATTAGCTATCCCAATCATAGGAGAGATATAAGCCCCCAAACCCCCTCTAGCCCCCCAACCCCCTAAAGGGGGCTTCCCCATTGCTCATCTAGCTGCCTGACGTTCAAGCCCCCTTTAGGGGGTTTGGGGGCTACGGTAAGGTAAATTCTAGTTTTCTTTGGCGTATGAGTGGCGAACTCAAAAAATTAGTATATATTTGTGGTCGCAACGATTTTAATCAATACATTTTAACAGTAGGCGGCACTTAGCACTACTCTACACTATTTATTGCGGTATATAGAGGAAGAGCGTGCCATCTACAATTTAACTAACTAACGTTTAAGTATGAAACAAAAGATTCTGATGCTTATCACTTTCCTACTTATCGGAGTAGGGACTGCGCTAGGGCAGACGATTACAGCAAAGGGGCGAGTTGTCGATGAAAATGGCGACGGAGCTATCTCTGCTACCGTTCGCCTGAAGAGCGATGCTAAGAAAGGCACCTTCACCGACATGGATGGTAACTTCTCGCTAGAGGCTAAGCAAGGTGAGATCATCATCATCTCCTATGTCGGGTACAAAGAGGTGGAGGTAGCAGCTAAGGCAGCTATGGGTACTATCAAGCTTACACCCGACTCTGAGGTGCTTGACGATGTTGTCGTAGTGGCTTATGGTACCGTGAAGAAGCAATCGCTCGTCGGTGCTCAGGCCTCTGTCTCAGCTAGGCAGATAGAGAAGCGCCCAATCACCAACGTGTCTAACGCACTAGCGGCAGCCGCACCAGGTGTGCAGACCATCACTTCTTCCGGACAGCCAGGTTCTTCTACCTCTATCCGTATTCGTGGTTTTGGTTCGGCAAATGCCTCTTCAGCGCCTCTATTTGTAGTTGATGGATCAGTTTATAATGGTAATATCTCGGATATCGCTACTCAGGATATCCAGAGCGTGAGTATCCTTAAGGATGCGGCTTCCACAGCTCTTTATGGATCGAGTGCAGGTAATGGTGTTATCCTTATCACTACTAAGAATGGGTCTCGTGCCGACAAGGGCAAGCCTAGCTTTACTTTCACGACTAATGTAGGTGGTAGTGTAAAGGGTGCAGCCAACTACGAGACCGTTAATGCAATGCAGTACGCTCCTCTCCTATGGCAGCAGTGGTTCAATGAGTATAAGTACACGAAAGGGATGCCAACAGAATTAGCTGCACAATGGGCTAATTACTATCTGATGGATGATATGAAGTACCAGCCCTATGCCGGAGTAAAGACTTACCTTAAGTATGAGAAGGATCATTTTGTTACTACTAATGATGGTGCATCTGCCGATGCACCATTACTCGTAATGCCTAATGGCACCCTAAACCCAGAGATTACAGGTCTTCTTTGGGCGGATGATACCAATTGGGAGAAAGCATTTTTTCGTACAGGTCTACGCCAGGAGTATGTACTTAGTGGGGGGCTTAATACCGAGAAGATGAGGAGCTTCATTTCTTTGGGTTACCTCAGTGAGGAGGGTTATAAGAAGTACACTTCTATGAACCGCTTCTCAGCTCGTGCAAATCTTTCTTATGATATCACCAAATGGCTTACAGTAGGTTCTAATATCTCTATTACCAAGGGACACAGCGAGTCTCCCAAAGTAAGTGGTAGTGCTGCCTCTAATCCATTCTCTTGGGCAAATAGAATTGCTCCTATCTACCCTATCTATCGCCACAATGCGGACGGATCATTTGTGCTAGATGGAAATGGGGCGAAGGTATTTGATTATAGCTTGGGTAGACCTTATGCAGACCGATTCAATCCTGCCTATGAGCAGATGATTGATAAGTCTTACAGTGACCGTGATGCAATTACCACTCGTACTACTGCAGCTGTTAAGCTATATGATGGACTAACTTTCCGTACCAACCTCGGCTATGATTTGCTAAACTACAAGTCTAAGAGCCGCTACAATAATATCATGGGTAACCAACCTCAGGGTAATCTCAAGATCGGTAATAGCAGGTATACGACTGTGACTTTCAACCAGATTCTTGAGTACAACAAGATTTGGGGCGACCATCACCTCAATACCATACTTGGTCATGAGGCTTATATGTATATGAAAGAGTCATTTAGTGCTGAGAAGGAGAAGATGGCTATCTTGGGCATGGACGAGATGAGCAACTTAGCTAACATGAGTGATATTAGTTCTTCTTCTAGCAACTATCGCAAGGAAGGTTACTTCGGTCGTATCAATTACGACTATAGTGATCGTTACAATGTCTCTCTATCTTACCGCTACGATGGCTCTTCAGTATTTGCACCTAATAAGCGTTGGGGTCACTTCTGGTCTGTAGGTGCGGGTTGGAATATTGCCAATGAGAAGTTCATGACAAGCACTAAGGATTGGCTAGATATTCTGAAGCTAAGAGCTTCAATCGGTCAGACTGGTAATGATGCCATCAGTACCTACTATGCATATCAAACACTATTCGGCTTCGGTTCTAATAACTACGATGATATCGGTTTCCGTGTATCCAACCTTGGTAATATGGATCTAATATGGGAGAAGCAGACCGCTTATGACTTGGCTCTAGAGTTTAGTGTCTTTAGGAAACTAAGAGGTACCATAGAGTTCTTCAATAAGGAGTCAGATGATCTTCTATTCGAATTCCCACTACCAGCATCTACTGGTGTTGGTTCTATGGACATGAACCTTGGTAAGATTCGTAACTATGGTCTGGAGTTTGACCTTAACTACAATATCCTACGCACTAACGATTGGGATTGGAGTGTATCTCTCAATGGTACTGCTTACAAGAACCTTATCGTAAGACTGCCAGAGGAGAATAGAGAAGACGGTATAGAGCAGGGTACCAAGAAGTGGATGGAAGGTAAGAGCATGTACGACTTCTATCTTAACGAGTTTATTGGTGTAGATCCTGATGACGGACTTGCTATCTATCGCCTAGACCCAGAGCAGGCAGGCGAATTGGCTGATCCTAAGAACCCAGACTTTATCGGTATGGCAAAGGAGGGCGATAAGGCTACTTGGACTAAGAATGGTAAGTACGTTAAGAAACACTATGCAGGCTCTGTAATTCCAGATCTCTATGGTGGTTTCTCTACAGAACTAAGCTATAAGAACTTAGACTTCTCTGTCCTCTTCGCATACCAGCTAGGTGGAAAGGTATACGATTCAGCTTATCAGGAACTTATGGGTCGTCGACTCAGTGCAGGACGAACCTTCCACGTAGATATGCTCAATGCTTGGAAACAACCTGGAGACACTAGTAATATCCCTCGCCTTGATTCTACGAGTACCAACTATGATAATCTTACTTCTGACCGCTACTTGATTTCTGGTAGCAGCTTGATGCTTAAGAATATCAGCCTAGGCTATACACTGCCAAAGAGCTTCGTAAATAAGCTCGATTTGAAGAGCGCTCGTATCGGTATCTCAGCTGAGAACCTATTCCTATGGAGCAAGAGAAAGGGTCTCAATCCTATGTCGGGCTACTCTGGAATTTCTTCAAATACATCTTATGACTATGCTAAAGTATTTAGTGCTAGCCTAAGTATCTCATTTTAATTAGCAATACAGGTAATTATGAAAAAGAAAATTATAGGATTATTGTCTCTCCTCATATTAGCTGGAGCTGCAGCAGGATGCCGTAAAGATTTCCTGAATACTGAGCCATCCTCTTCTCTATCAGATAAGAGACTCGCTCAGAGCAAAGAGGGTATCACAGGAGTGACGAATGGTATCCACAACATGTTTTACATGTATAGCTTTGGTCAGGGCTTTGGCAACGGTGCTCTATCGCTGAGTACACAGTTGGACTTCTTGGGTAATACTGTTGTTAATTCTCTGCCCGCTATTTACATGAATAATTATCGCTGGACTGAACACAGAGACCCTCATGGGACACTCCCCTACTATGCATGGGACTATCACTACACTGTGATTCAGCACTGTAATACTTTGCTCAAAATGACGGCAGAAGATAGCAAAACTATTGAGTCTAAAACACTTCAGGCACTACGTGGTGAAGCTAAGGTAGTTAGAGCTTATTGCTATAATGTGCTTACTTCTCTTTTTGGTCAGAGATATGTTCCTGGGACCTCTAACGATACTCCAGGTGTTATCCTACGACTTCTCCCAACTATCGATCCTATGCCTAGAGCTAGTGTAGCAGAGTGCTATGCTCAGATTGTCAAGGATATTGAGGAAGGTATTTCAGACCTAGAGAAAGGCACTCCTCAGACCAAGAAGAATCGTATTACGATCCCAACGGCTTATGGTATTGCTGCTCGTATTTATCTGATGATGCAGGACTATGCTAAGGCTGAAGCATATGCTGGAAAGGCAATCCAAACATTCAAGGGTAAGCTACAGTCAGGCCAAGCGCTTCTAGACGACTTCAATAATCTTGATGCTACCGAGTGGATGTGGGGCTATACCCAAGCAACGGATCAAAATAATTATTATGCTGGTTATGCTGCCCACTATTCTTATAACTTCAATAGTAACAAAGTAAGTTCGTTGAGGTTTGCCGTTAATCGTTCTTATTACGATAAGATGGGCGAAAAGGATGTGCGTCGTAAGTGGTTCGTTGCCCTTGACCGAGGCGATAAGATCCCAGCTACTGGTTCAGCCAACTACTTTAAGGGTGGTACAAAGAAGCCAAATTGGGAAACTACTGGTCAGTGCATTAAGTTTGGAGTGAAGACGCTCGGTTTCACCTTTATGGATCATGTGATGATGCGCCTAGGTGAAATGTACTACATCAAGGCTGAAGCACAGGCTCGCCAAGGAAAGGTAGCAGAGGCTGCTGCTACTCTCAATACAGTGATGAAGTCTCGTGACCCAGAGTATGTAGCTGATACTAAGTTGTCAGCCGAGGATCTAGCGAAAGAGATTATGCGTAATAAGAGGATCGATATGTATTTTGAAGGTCAGGAGTTCTTCGATATCAAGCGCCTTGGTGAGGTGCCTAATCGTCTAGCTGCGGGCAATGATAAATATATGACTGAAGTTGCGGCTGCAAAGTTTAGAGATCGTAACTCTGGTAAGAATGCTGAGGCTATGCCTAAGGATGCCAATGATAAGGTATGGCAATTCTTGATCCCTTACCAGGAATTGAAGGGTAATAAGCTCTGTAAGCAAAACCCACAGTAAGGGCTAATAGAAGCGTTTTACATATAAGGAGGTGTGCCGAAAGGTGCACCTCCTTTTTTGGTACTCTCAGTAGGGGGAGGGCAAACAAATAGTGGGGAAAGGAGGTTTATTATAAGGAGGAGACCTTGAGCCCCAACACCAATAGGCTAGGGGGGAGTCCCTCGCATGGATACTATACTAATCGTAAAGAGATGGAAAAAAAGATATTCACCGTGACGGGCATGAGCTGTGCTGGTTGTGTCGCAGCTGTCCAATCCCAACTCAACAAAGCTAAAGGCGTATCGAATGCAGAGGTGCACCTCCTAGAGGGGCGCACGGTAATCACCTACGACGAGCGCAAGACCTCGCCCGAGCAGTTGCGTGACGAGGTACGAAGCCTTGGCTACGATATGCTCATAGAGGAGCGCACCGAGGTGCGGGAGGCACTGAGGACCGAGCGGGAGCGTGCCGAGCTTTCGCATGTCCGCACCAGGCTCATTGTCACCGTGCTTCTTACCATTGTTATGATGGCGGTGTCGCACCTAGGGGTGCCCGAGCGCCTCACACACTTGGTGATGCTCATCCTTGCCACCGTCATTATGTTTTACTCCGCTGGGGGCTACCACAAGCGGGCGCTCAAGCAGCTCACCCACCTCACATTCAGCATGGATACCCTCATCAGTATGAGCGTAAGTGTTGCCTACTTCTTCAGCCTTATTCGCTACACCATCTTGGGCACTATAGAGGAGGGTGGTCTCTTTGGTAATAGTTACTTCGATGTCGTGGGCATGGTTATGAGCTTTGTATTGCTGGGTAAGTATATAGAAGAGCGTGCCAAGTACAAGACCAATGACGCACTCCGCAATCTTATGGCATTGACCCCCGAGACGGCACTGGTACGAAGGGGCGATGAGTGGGTAGAGCTTCATGTGGACGAGATACAGATAGGCGATTATATCCGCCTGCGCAAGGGCGACCGAGTACCTGTAGATGGGCTTCTCCAGGAGCATGGGACCTTCGACGAAAGTAGTATCACAGGCGAACCTCTGCCAGTGAACAAAGAGAGCGGTAGTGAGGTCTTCTCTGGTACCGTATCGGTAGGAGCAGTCACCACCCTACAAGCTACCAAGGTGGGTAGTGCCACTCTCCTAGGGCGCATTATAGATGCCGTACGACAGGCACAAGCCTCCAAGGCCCCTATCCAGCGTATTGCGGATAAGGTGTCGGGCGTATTTGTCCCCTTTATCCTTGCTATCGCACTATTTACCCTCGTGGCGTGGGGCGTGGGTGGCATAGAGCAGCCTTGGCTCCACGGTATCTACTTCGCCATCAGCGTGCTCTGTATCGCCTGCCCTTGTGCACTCGGACTGGCTACCCCTACTGCCATTACTGTGGCTATGGGCAAAGCCTCAAAGGAAGGCTTGCTCATACGCGATGCCGTGGCGCTCGAACGCCTTGCGAAGGTCTCCGATATCGTCTACGATAAGACCGGTACCCTCACGGAGGGTACTTCCGAAGTGATTGCCTATGCTGGCGATATGAGCCAAGAGCAAGAGGCGCTCCTCGTGCGTGCGGAACTGCAGTCTAGTCATCCCCTTGCAGCCGCTATCCTCTCGAGGTTCAGTATGATGCAGCATACTGCTGAGCCACAGCATGTGGAGGAAGTGGCGGGCGTAGGGCTTCGCTTTGAATACCAAGGTGACTCCTATTTTGTGGGTAATAAGCGCCCTGCTACCCTCCCCGAAGCACACCCTCTCGAGGAGGCGCACCCCCTTGCCACCTTTGTGTACTACACCAAGGGCGAACAGCTCCTTGCGCTCCTCGTAGTGGAGGATAAGGTGCGCCCCGATAGTAGGGAAGCCTTGCAACAGTTGCACCGAGAGACTGGTGCTACCATCCATCTCCTTTCTGGCGACCGACTCGAACGGGCTCAAGCCCTTGGCCAGGAGCTAGGTATTGCTGAGGTGCGTGGCGGACTATCCCCACTGGATAAGAAAAGCTACATCGAGGCACTTCAGCAGCAAGGCAAGGTGGTAGCCATGGTAGGCGATGGTATCAACGATTCGCCCGCGCTTGCCACTGCCGACCTCAGTATCGCCATGAGTAGCGGTAGCGATATCGCCAATAGCGTCTCCCAAGTTACTGTTATAGGCGGTTCGCCCTATGCTCTAGAGCGCGCCATACGGTTGTCTCGCAAGACCGTGCGAATTATTCACCAAAACTTCTTCTGGGCATTTGTGTACAACCTCCTAGCCGTACCTATTGCCGCAGGAGTCTTCTATCCCAACCTATTTGTGAGCCCTATGATTGCCGCTGCTGCCATGGCGTTTAGCTCGGTCTGCGTCGTGCTCAATTCCCTCCGCCTTCAAAACTCCTCTAGCCCCCAAACCCCCTATCTAGCCCCTCAGCCCCCCAACCCCCTAAAGGGGGCTTGAACCTCAGGTAGCTAGATGAGCAATGGGGAAGCCCCCTTTAGGGGGTTGGGGGGGCTGAGGGGCTAGGTAGGGGGGTAGGTTTCCTATTTTTTTGTAAGTTTGCATATCACAGATGGATAACGTATATACACTAAAAATAAAGGTATGGCGACAGAAGATTTATTGAAAACGATTAGGGCAAAGGCTGAGAATTGGACTACCTCTCAGTATGATGAGGCAACTCGCCAAGAGGTGCAGGCGCTTCTGGATAATTCGGATACGACACAGTTGGTAGATGCATTTTACAAGGATCTAGAGTTCGGTACAGGTGGTCTGCGTGGTATCATGGGGGCTGGTACCAACCGCATGAATAGGTACACCGTGGGCACAGCAGCCCAAGGGCTTGCCAATTATCTGCTCAAGGAGTTTGGCTCTGAACAGGAGATTAAGGTGGTGATTGGCTATGACTGCCGCCACCACAGTTCGGAATTCTCTCGTATGGTGGCAGGCATCTTCGCCGCCAATGGTATCAAGGTGTATCTCTTCGAGGCACTCCGCCCCACGCCTATGGTATCGTATGCCATCCGTACCCTAGGTTGCCAGAGTGGTGTGATGCTTACGGCTTCGCACAATCCTAAGGAGTACAATGGCTTCAAGGCCTATTGGAGCGATGGCGCTCAGATGATTGCGCCACACGATCGTAATGTTATTTCGGAGGTCAATGCGATTCGTTCGGTAGACGAAATCAAGTTCGATGGTCCTGCAGAGCTGATTACGATGCTCGGTAAGGATATGGACGATAAGTTTATCTCCGATGCGCTTGCTAAGCGTCTCTCCCCTGAGGTTATCAAGCGCCAGAGTCAACTCAAGATAGTCTTCACCCCACTACATGGTACCAGTGGTCAGGTATTACCACGCACCCTTAAGGAGGCTGGTTTCGAGAATGTCCACCCTGTAGAGGCGCAGATGCTCGTGAGTGGAGACTTCCCTACCGTGGTTTCTCCTAACCCCGAGGATCCTGCTGCCCTCAAGATGGCGATAGACCAAGCGAAGGCTATCGATGCCGATATTGTGATGGCAACAGACCCTGATGGCGACCGTATAGGTACCGCAGTAAAGGATAAAGAAGGCAATTGGGTGCTACTCAATGGTAATCAGACTTGTCTGCTCTACGCCTACTATGCGATAGAGAAGCGCCGTGAGTCAGACAACCTCAAGCCTAACCAGTACTTGGTCAAGACGATTGTGACCACTGACCTCATCGCTGCTATTGCTAAGCGCAATAATATCGAGCTCTACGATACTTACACTGGTTTCAAGTGGATAGCCGATGTTATCCGTAAGAATGAGGGCAAGAAAGAGTACCTCGGTGGAGGAGAGGAGAGCTATGGTTACCTGTGGAGCGACTTCGTACGCGATAAGTGCTCGGTAACCGCTTGCCTTATCTTCGCAGAGATAGCTGCATGGGCTAAGGACAAGGGGCAGAGTGTCTACGAGCTCCTAGAGAAGATCTACCTACAGTACGGTTACTCACTAGAGCAAAATGTGTCGGTCGTCCGCCCAGGTAAGAGTGGTGCAGAGGAGATAGAGCAGATGATGCGTGACTTCCGTCAGAACCCACCTGCCAAGCTAGCTGGTTCGAATGTAGTGGAGATTCTCGACTATGCTACACTAGAGGGCAAGCTACTAGAGAGTGGCGATACCTATACACTAGATATGCCTACCACGAGCAATGTCCTCCAGTACCGTTGTGCCGATGGCACCAAGCTATCTATCCGCCCTTCTGGTACGGAGCCTAAGATTAAGTTCTACATTGAGGTACACTCCGAGCCAAAGACCCTTGAGGAGCTTGATGCTGCTCGGGTGAAGAGCGCAGAGCGTGTACAGCAGATCCGCACTCAATTGGGTATCTGATATTCAATAGGACTAAGGGCGGCAAGGACACTAATGGTCTGTGTCCTTGCCGTCCTTAGTGTCTTTGTAGAAGAGTAGAATGATTCTCTGTATCTGTGAGAAACCCTCCGTTGCCCGTGATATAGGGGCGGTGATAGGGGCGAATGTACAGCGTCAAGGTTATCTCGAGGGCAATGGCTTTTGGGTCACTTGGACGTATGGACACTTCTGTACACTTAAGGAACCAGGTGACTATTACCCCCATTGGCAGCAGTGGAGCTTGGTACACTTGCCCATGATACCGGAGCGCTTTGGTATCAAGGTAATGGAGGATAGTGGGGTACAACAGCAGTTCGGGGTCATCAAGCAACTGGTAAGCCAAGCTACAGAGGTGATCAATTGCGGCGATGCAGGGCAGGAGGGAGAGCTCATCCAGCGCTGGGTACTACAGATGGCGGAGTGTAGGGTGCCGGTAAAGCGCTTGTGGCTATCGTCGATGACCAATGAAGCCATTGTGAAAGCCTTTCAGGAGCTTAAACCCGAGAGCGAGTACGTCAACCTCTACCACGCAGGGCTTGCTCGCGCTATCGGCGACTGGGTGCTGGGGATCAATGCTACCCGTCTGTATACCCTCAAGTACCGAAAAAGCGGTGAGCGTAGGGTGCTCTCCGTAGGGCGTGTGCAGACCCCCACGCTTGCGCTACTCGTGGATCGGTTCGAGGAGATTCGCGACTTCGTGCCCGAACCTTATTGGGAGATTAAGACGCTCTATAGGGAGGTGCTATTCGCTTCCACCAAAGGTCGCTATAGCACCGAGGCAGAGGCCAATGAGGTAATTGCGAAGATAGCCTCAGAGGAGCTCACCATCACCAAGATAACCAAGAAGAATGGTAAAGAGGGTGCGCCTAGGCTCTTCGACCTTACGAGCCTACAGATAGAGGCGAATAAGAAGTTTGGTCTTACCGCTGAGCAAACTCTCGCAATCGTGCAGACGCTGTACGAACAGAAGCTGGTCACTTATCCTCGTGTAGATACCACCTATCTGCCCGATGATGTCTACGACAATTGCTTGCCTACGGTGCAGCAGCTCTATCCCGCCTATGCCCAGCAGTGCAGTCCGCTTCTCCAAGGGGGCAAGCTACGTAAGCTCAAGAAGTACTTCGATAGCTCCAAGGTGACCGACCACCATGCGATTATTCCTACAGGGATGCTCCCAAGATTCCTCGACCAATCGCACGGACAGATATACAATATGATTGTCCTCCGCTTTCTCGCTATCTTCTACCCCGACATGGAGTACGAGCAGACCACGGTCTTGGCAGACGTGGCTGGGATAGAGTTTAAGGCGACAGGTAGAGTCGTGACCGCCGAAGGGTGGAAGGCTCTCTACCAAAATCAGGAAGAGGAGCGTGAGGAGGAGGGAGAGCCCTCCGACAAGCAGGTGATGCCTACTTTCGCCAAAGGAGAGCATGGTCCGCATAAGCCCGATCTCCTGACCAAAGAGACCCATCCGCCTAAGCAGTATACCGAGGCCACCCTCCTCAATGCCATGGAGACGGCAGGAAAGATGGTGGATAGTGAGGAGCTGAGGGAAGCTATGAAGAGCAAGGGGATTGGACGACCTTCCACCCGAGCCGCTATCATCGAGATACTCTTCAAGCGCGGCTACATAGAGCGCAAGGGGAAAAGTGTCATACCCACTGACTTGGGTATAGACTTGATTCACACCATCACCAATGAACAGCTCAAGAGTGTAGAGCTTACGGGAGAGTGGGAGTATAAGCTCCGATTGATAGATCAGGGCGAGTATCAGCCCGGTCAGTTCCTCTCCGAGCTCAAGCAAATGGTCTATGAGCTAGTGCAAGAGGTAATCAGGGCTTCCTGAGCCCATGAAAATATGTATCTTTGTGCTTCAGAATATTATTCACTATTATAAATTATTGATTATATGAAGGTCAAACATCTCGTATTTGGTGCGCTATTTGTTGCTTTCGTGGCGCTGATAAGCTCTTGTGCGGGTAAGCTCAAACCGCTGGAGGCTCGCCAAGTAGTGGTCGATCCACAGCCACTTGTACTACAGGGCGGTCGTGTGCCGGTAACGATTACCATCACTTTCCCAGCTAAGTGGTTCAATAAGAACGCTGAGCTACGCGTGACGCCAGTCCTCAAGTATGCAAGGAGCGAGGCTTGGGGTACTACCTACAACTTCCAAGGAGAGAAGCTCCGAGGCAATGCTACGACGATTGCTTATAGCACTCCTACGACCGTTACAGTGTACTCCGACTTTAAGTATAAGCCAGAGATGTCCGAAAGCGAGCTAGTGCTCCTCTTCGATGCACGTATCAATGGTAAGCAAGTGGCGCTCCCCGTGCTCAAGATTGGCGAGGGCGTGATTGCCACCGAGGCACTCGCTAGCGCAGAATTTGCTACCCCAGCGATTGCCCCAGATATCTTCCAGAGGATTATCAAGGAGAAGTACGATGCCGATATCCACTTCCTTATCCAGCAGGCTAATGTACGTAGCTCGGAGCTCAACTCTGCCGATGTGCGTGAGTGGAAAGATATCGTAGAGAGTGCCGATATGACGCCTAACCAAAAGGTGGATGTGGAGGTGCAAGCCTATGCTTCGCCCGATGGCGGTCGTGAGCTGAATGAAAAGCTCTCTGCTCAGCGCGAAAAGAATACCTCCGCACAGATTGCCCGCGACCTGAAGCGTGCCAAAGCGGATGTGCCTATGAGTGCATACTATACCGCTCAGGATTGGGAGGGTTTCCAAAAGCTCGTGGAGCAGTCCAACATCCAGGATAAAGAGCTTATCCTCTCGGTGCTTTCTATGTACAAAGACCCTGAGACTCGCGAGCGCGAGATCAAGAATATCTCTTCTGTATTCAGCCAGTTGGCAGATGATATTCTGCCTAGGCTACGTCGTTCACGCCTTATCGCCAATGTAGAGATTATCGGCAAGAGCGACGACGAGATTATGAACCTATCTCAGAATAATCCAAGTAAGCTCAATGTGGAAGAGCTCCTCTACTCCGCAACCCTTACGGATAAGGTGGCAGAGAAGAGTCGTATCTATACCCAAGCTACAGCTCAGTTCCCTAGCGATGCCCGTGCGTATAACAACCTCGGTGTGCTGAGCTATCAGGCAGGTGACTACGATACCGCTAAGAGCTACTTCGATAAGGCAGCATCCATCAGCAAGCTTCCTGAGGTGAAGATGAACCTCGGGCTACTACAGCTTCTTGATGGCAAGCTCGCAGAGGCAGAGACCCTTATCGGTCAGGCAACCAATGTGCCAGAGCTGGGCGAGACAATGGGTTTGGTGTACATGCAGCAGGGTAAGTATGCCGAGGCAGCTAAGGCACTGTACGATGTGGCTACCAATAATGGTGTATTGGCTCAGATCCTCAATAAGGACTACAGCCGTGCATCAGATCTGTTCGAACTCATCGATCACAAAGATGCCACCAGCTATTACCTACAGGCACTCATCGGCGCACGTACGTCGCAACCCGCTATGATGGCTGAGGCTATCCGCAAGTCTGTACAGCTCAATCCTAGCATGGCAGCCCGTTTCCTCAAGGATAGGGAGTTTGCCCGTTTCGCTAGTCAGAGCTTCTTCCAGAGCGCTCTCAAGTAAGCCGAGGTACATACATAGCTAGATAAGAGAGGCTGGCGTAGGTTAGATAGACCTATGCCAGCCTCTCTTATCTATATTATCTATAAAAGGAAGATGTCGTATTATACGGAAAAAATGAACGCTCCGAACCTGTCTCAGGTTCGAAGCCTTCTGGAAAATCAATGATCTTAAACTAGTGTTCTTAGAGATAAAATTTAGTTGGTGGAGAATACCGGACTCGAACCGGTCGCCTCGACAATGCCATTGTCGCGCTCTAGCCAGATGAGCTAATTCCCCATGTCTGTTGCAAACCTAAATAAATTCTTTCAGATGACCAATACATATTCTCAAATTAGGACAAAAATAGTTTGAAATCGGTATTATAGCACAATCGATAGGCTAAAGTGCCATTTCCATGGTCTCCTTTATGACTATGCGCTGAAATTTAAGTGCCCTTACGATGATGATAGAGCATAAGGGACGGGGGAAAGGCCTTAGGTCATGGAGCTTATGCTTACACGCTATGACTCATATCTTGTTGCCAAAGGGAGCACTCACCGAATTACATCATCGCCTTTGTCCACTACTTGAGTAGCCAAGCGGGCTCGCCGTCGTAGGCAGTGCTACGACGGCGAGCACCCAAATTTATCTCTAGGAATAAAAATATTTATTCCTAGAGATAAATATTTTTATTTGTACAGATAAATAAATTTATTCCTAGGAATAAATTTGGCTGCTTGCGCTCGTCACGGATCCCATGATGGGGAGGAGCGACAACGAGAAGGTAGCCCATAGGCAAGGGATAAGCCCCCCAAACCCCCTAAAGGGGGATTGAAC
>NZ_JADRGN010000080.1:0-1489 GCF_018206105.1 Porphyromonas levii | reverse complement strand
TAAGTATGAGCCCTTTTCTTACCTATAGTCCATATTATTTTGGTATCTTTGCCACGTAATCACTGGGGATGACTGGCTTTGACAGCATGTAGAGGTGGTTCGTAAGCACGTAGTGCGTCGTTGCTCTAGCACTTAAATCTCAGACATCTACACTTTTAAGTGGCGAAGATTATAACTACGCTCTCGCAGCGTAATCGAAGTTTAGTAGATTACTGCTCCTTCGCTTGAGTTTTAGCTCGCGACGAGACATCACTCCGATACCGTGAACCCGAGGTGGTCGGATATAGTGATGCCGTAATATCGGGAAGGGTTGGTGGTGTGTCCCTCACCTCCGACGACATTCAAAGGACTAAGTGAGTAGGAGGGTGGCTTTGGCCTAGCCCACTCGCCGACAATTAAAGCAAAGCTAAACGTGTAGAAAGCGGATTAGTTCCGTGTTTGGACGAGGGTTCGACTCCCTCCATCTCCACTTTGTGACATTTTTGAGCTTCATCTGAGTAGTCAGATAGGTATTCAAAACAGAGGAAAAATCGTTGTAAAGCCCAGCTTTACAGCGAATTTTCTCGTTTTAGTAACTACCACTGAATACCAAAACGCATATTTTGGTAGTTAGCAATAGAACACTTTTCTGCTACAGAAATTGCTACAACTTTTAATTGGCAGAAAAAAAATGTAGCAATGACTACCAAATTGAACACCTTAAAATACTCATCTTCAGGAACTTTATTACGAACTTTGTGGCAACTTTTTATGTACAAACACTTGAAAAAAGTGTAGCAATATAGAATAGATCCACTAAAAAGATTTTAAGAGTATGAAGAAGCAATTCAAGGTTTCCTACTACCTACGCTCAAACTATGAGAACAAAGAAGGGAAAAATCCAATTATGGTCCGTGTCATCTTAGATGGTGAAATGGTTAATCTTGGCTCAAGCCAATTGTCTGTAAAGAAAAGCCTTTGGAGCAATTCTACGAGCAGAGCCAAAGGCAGAACAGCAGAAGCTGTAGCATTAAATGCCTCTCTTGATGCTCTTACAGCCTCACTGTATGAGCTATTTAGAAAACATGAGTATGATGACTATCTTACTGCAGAGTCATTCAAATCATTGTTTTTAGGTGATGAGAAAGAGTTTTCTACTATTCTCCCAGTATTCGACAAGTACATTGAGAGCATTCAGGATAAGGTTGGAGTAAGCTTAAAGAAAGGTAGTTTTCAGAAGTACACCATTATCAGACGTGACCTTGTTGAGTTTTTAGAGACAAAGTATAAGAGAAAAGACTTGGGATTACTAGAGTTTAACTCTGTTGTAATAAAAGACTTTGAGTTATTCTTAGTCACAGAGAAAAACATCTCTCATAATACAGCACAGAAGAAATTAAAAGGTATCAAGACAATGGTCACCTATGCCCAAAAACGTGGTATCATCCAGCACGATCCATTTATGGACATCCGCTTCCACTACAAACCTGTTGATCGTGGATTTCTTACA
>NZ_JADRGN010000079.1:0-1796 GCF_018206105.1 Porphyromonas levii | reverse complement strand
GGAAGGGTATCTCTTCAGTGACACCATCGCTCGGAATATCGCCATAAGTGACGACACTCCAGATGTTGATCGAATAAGAGCTGCGGCCAGTACGGCAAACATTGCAGACCATATAGAGAGCCTACCACTTGCCTACAACACAATGATCGGGCAAGATGGTCAAGGGATTAGTCAGGGGCAAAGACAACGAGTACTGATTGCCAGAATGGTCTATAAAGACCCTACATTTGTATTTCTAGACGAAGCTACGAATGCTCTGGATGCGAATAATGAGCGAGCGATCACAGAGAAACTAGAGGGCTTCTACAAAGGCAAAACCGTAGTGGTAGTCGCCCATCGCCTATCTACTGTCAGAAATGCCGACCAAATTGTAGTACTAGACAAAGGAAAAATTGTAGAAGTAGGCAACCATGAAAGTCTTACTAGCAGCCGAGGCAAGTACTATGAGCTAGTCAAGAACCAATTGGAGCTAGGTAATTGATATGGACAAGCAAGAAAGAAGCTACGAACTGAGGAGCGAAAAAGTACGAAGCATTGTAGGACAAATACCGCCTGCACTCGTTAGATATGGCACAATTATCCTATTTGCCGTCTTGGTGGTCTCATTTGGTATCGCTTACTTTATACCATACAAGCAAGTCTATTCAGGCAACATCACCTTTTACGACGTGTCGGAGCCTACTACGCCAGCCTATATCACTTTCGGCAACGATAAAGCTCTGACCAAAATTGCCGAGCCTACTCCTCTCACCATCCACCTCGATGCACAAGACATTACAGTACAATTGCGGAGCATAGAGAATAGACGAGATACCCTCAATCGCTATCCCGCAATCATTGAAGTGGGGATGCAGGCTCAACACATTTCTGACTTACAAAATAGCACTTCTGACTTTACCCTAGTAAAGAGTACAAACAGTTTATTGTTCCAATTTCTACCCAAGAAAAGAAATAGTGAACTTTTAAACGCAAAACGTTGAACTAATTTAAGATATAGAGTATGGATGTTTTTGATTATATCTCCAAGAAATTAAGAGACACATTTGTCTACTTTAAAAATAGGACTAAACAAAAGTATGAGGGCGATCGATTTGAAGAATGGGTTGTTTCTAACTCTAACATACAGAAAAACCCTAAAGAAGCAGATGGAAAATCATACTGGAGGCTTATTGAGTGGAGAGGGGATAATTACGTTTCGGGCTGGTACGCATTGTCAAACCTTTCTCCAGACCTCGTACTTGCATGTATTCATGATCCAGACAGTCAGTATTTTGGAGAAAACATAGCAGTTGAATGTAAGTACCGAAATAATAGAAACAACTTTTTTCTAGAACCTGAGCAGATTAAGAATTATGAAGAATATATTGTTCAAAGGAAACCCCAAATAAAAGTGTTATACTATTTATTTGGTTTCGGTTGGAACAATAACGCTCCAGAGGAAGTGTATCTAATTCCATCAACTGCTTTATACGAATATGATAGAGAGACAGGGGAAATAAAGTTTCTATATTCTCCAAACAAAACCAGAATGGAGGGTAAATTTAAAGATTACCAAGTAGTATTGGATAGAACCAAAGGTAAAAAATATATCCAATACAAGCTAAAGCAGAGTTAATCAAATCAATGTTTACTCTTTCATGAGATAGGAGAGAGCAGGATCTGCTTTGATGCGATTGATTTCGCTCTCTACAAGAGCAAGCACTTCCTGCTTTACATGGTGATAGTTGGCTTCGATGGCTTCTTGGAGACCATCGGAGCCATCTGCTTTAGTGAAGTCTGCGATTGTCGGGATGGGT